>JAJZEG010000389.1 GCA_021828605.1 Pseudomonadota bacterium
CACGAACACCAGTCCTTGGCTTTGTATGTTTTGGCGGCGTTCGCGCGCAGCACCCTCCGATCAAGCGAGGCCGGGCTTAAATATTTTGTGCTGGGCGCGTTATCATCCGGCTTGCTGCTCTATGGGATATCCTTGGTCTATGGTTTCGCCGGCACCACCGGTTTTGGCGGCATCGCGCTGGCGTTCAGCAATGATCACGCGGCGCTGATCGGCTCGAGCCTGGGCCTGGTGTTCGTGTTAGTGGGACTCGCATTCAAAGTTTCGGCGGCGCCGTTTCATATGTGGACGCCGGATGTTTATGAGGGTGCGCCGAGTGCCGTAACCGCGTTTTTTGCGACGGCGCCGAAAGTCGCGGTCATGGCTTTGTTGGCGCGGCTATTGCTCGGGCCGTTTGGCGGGGTGTTGACCCATTGGCAAATGCTGGTTGAGATTCTCGCGGGTGCCTCGATGGTGGTGGGCGCGGTTGGCGGGTTGCGCCAGCGCAATATCAAGCGGCTGATGGGTTATTCGGCAATCGGGCAGATGGGTTACGTGCTGCTCGGGTTGGCGGCGGGGGATCAGGCTGCGGTGCGGGGCATGCTGATTTTTCTGGTCATTTATGTGGTGATGTCGCTGGGCGTGTTTGGCTGCATCGTGGCGATGAGCCGCAAGGGCCGCGCGGTCGAACAGATCGAGGATTTGGCCGGGATGGCGACGGAAGATCCGCGCTATGCGCTGGCGATGGCGGTGTTCATGTGGGGGTTGGCCGGAATTCCGCCGTTGGCGGGGTTTTTCGGCAAGCTCTATGTGTTTTTGGCGGCGATCCGCGCCGGGCTCGATGGGTTGGCGGTGATTGGCATTGTTTCCAGCCTGATTGCGGCGTTTTATTATTTGCGGGTGATCAAGGTGATGTATTTTGATCGCGGCGAGCCGGGCTTTGATGCGCGCACCGTGGGGATGAATGCGGTGATTTACGCCAGCGCGATAGCGACGGCGTTGTTCATTTTGATGCCATCGCCGATCACCGAGGCGTCGACCTTCGCGGCCCGTGCCCTCATGGGTGCTGGTTTTTGACGCTGGACGATCAGGCCCCCGATGGGGCGCCGATTTGGCGCATCGAGCGATTTGACGCGGTCGGATCGACGTCTGACCTCTGCACCGAGCGCGCGCGCGGCGGCGAGGCGGAAGGTTTGGTGGTGGTAGCACAAGCCCAGCTTGCCGGGCGGGGACGCTCAGGACGCAGTTGGGATTCGCCCACAGGCAATTTATATGGCTCGGTGTTGTGGCGCCCGGCCTGTCCGGCGGGCTGGGGCGGGCAATTTGCGCTGCTGGCCGGGTTGGCTTTCGCGGAGGCGTTGGGCGCTTGCAGCGGAAATATGCCGCCGATTGGGTTGAAATGGCCGAATGATGTGATGATCGGACCCGCGAAATTAGCGGGTGTGCTGCTCGATGCCGCCGTGGATGCGGCGGGGATGATTGAGTGGCTGGTGATCGGGTTCGGGGCGAATTTGGTCGCGGCGCCAACGGTAGCGGGGCGGGCGACCGTCGCGATTGCCGCGTTCGCGCCGCCGCCCTCGCCTGACGCGGTGCTGGCCGCTTTGTTGGATCGGCTGGCATTTTGGCGCACGGATTTGGCGCGCGATGGCGGCGTTCGGCTGCGCGCGGCTTGGTTGGCGCGGGCGCATCCGCGCGGCACGGCGCTGAGCGTGGATGGCGGGAGGCTGACCGGCTGGTTCGAGGGGATTGACGCGGAGGGGAGTTTGCTGCTCCGCATGCAGGATGGTGCAGTGCAACGCGTGCGGAGCGGTGATGTCGGGCTGCCGTAAGGCGTGCAGGCGGGATAGGAGCGGGGTTCAATGCTGCTGGTGATCGATGCCGGGAATACCAATATTGTGTTTGCCGTGCATGACGGTGCTCAGTGGCGGGGAACGTGGCGCATTGCGACCGATGCGCCGCGCACGGCGGATGAATACGGGGTATGGCTGGAAGCATTGTTTCGGCGCTCAGGGCTCGATCCTGCGGATTTGCGCGGTGCGGTGATCGGCACGGTGGTGCCTGCCGCTTTGTATCATTTGCGCAGGCTGTGCCGGGAGTGGTTTTCGATTGAGCCCCTGATTGCGGCGGCGACGTTGGATTGGGGTTTTGCGATCAAGGTCGATCACCCCAACGAGGTGGGAGCGGATCGGCTGTTGAATGCGATGGCGGCGCATCATCGCTATGGCGGGCCGTTGGTGGTGATTGATTTTGGCACGGCGACCAATTTCGATGTGGTCGATGGGGATGGCGCCTATATTGGCGGGGTGATCGCGCCGGGGGCGAATTTGTCGGTCGAGGCGCTGCACCAGGCGGCGGCGCGCTTGCCGCGCATCGGCGTCGGGCGACCGCAATCGGTGATTGGCCGCTCGACGGTGCCCGCGATGCGGTCTGGGATTTATTGGGGGTATGTCGGGCTGGTCGAGGGGCTGGTGGCAAGGATCGAGACGGAATATGGACAGGCGTTGAAAACCGTCGCGACCGGGGGGCTTGCCCCTTTATTTGCCGAAGGGTGCGACCGGTTGGGAGTGATCGACCCGGATTTAACCTTGGATGGGCTTCGGCTGCTGGCGGCGCGCAATCCTGCGCCGCTGCGCCGGGCTCATGGCACGGATCATGAATGAGGCCTTATCCGATGGCCTGTGAAATCGGATTTACTGTGAATGAAAGACCTGAACTTGACCTTAAACAATGAGGCCCAAAGCGGCCTAACCTTCGTGCCGCTGGGCGGCACGGGCGAAATCGGCATGAATTTGAACGTCTATGGGCTGGATGGCGCGTATCTGGCCGTCGATTGCGGCATGGGCTTTGCCGGGCCGGATGCGCCGGAAGCGGAGTTGCTGGTGGCGGATGCGCGCTACTTGATCGAGCGACGGGATAAGTTGGCCGGGCTGGTGATCACCCACGCGCACGAGGATCATATTGGCGGGATCGCTTGGCATTGGCCGCAGCTGCGCTGTCCGATTTATGCGACGCCGTTTGCGGCGGCGTTGATCCGCTCGCGCCTGGCCGAGGCCGGATTATTGAACCGGGTGAAATTGCACGAGTTTGCGCCAGGGAGCGATTTGACCGTCGGACCGTTCGAAATCAGCACCATTCGGATGGCGCATTCGACGCCCGAAGCCGTGGCGTTGGCGCTGCGCACCCCCTATGGCACCGTGCTGCATACCGGCGATTGGAAGCTTGATCCTGAGCCGCTGGTTGGCCCGCCGACCGATGAAGCCGCGTTGCAAGCCTTGGGCGATGCCGGGGTATTGGCAATGATTTCGGACTCCACCAATGCGGTGGTCGAG
>JAJZEG010000013.1 GCA_021828605.1 Pseudomonadota bacterium
ACACGCCCCGCAGGGCATCCAAGCGCCGATCAATTCCGACCATCCATTCGCAGCACTCGCCCGTTGGCGGCGTGCGAGCCACTGATCGCCTCGTCATGGACCTCACCACCGATACGGCCATGACCCATCAGCGACTCGACCGCTGGTTGGTTAACGCACGATTTGTCAAAACCCGCAGCCTCGCCGTCGCGCTAATCGAAGCCGGTGCTGTGCGGATTAATCGCCAACCGGCCGAAAAACCTCATGCGCGCCTACGGCCAGGCGATGTATTAACCATTGCTCCACCCGGTTCGCCGCTTGCGCGGGTGCGTGTGATCGAAGTGCGCGCGACCGCGACCCAGCGTGGGTCAGCGAGCGTTGCCCGCTTGCTTTACCACGAGCACTCGGAATGATCCGGATACCGCGTTGCGTGTTTACGTGTTTCACCCCAGCTTGCGCATCCGTCCAGTCGGGGGCATATCCCCGTCATGTTGCCACGGTCGAATTGACGACCGTATCTAGCTCTGGGAGTCTGCGATGACCTATGTGGTCACCGAAAATTGCATCAAGTGCAAATATATGGATTGTGTCGAGGTCTGTCCGGTCGATTGCTTTTATGTCGGCGAGAACATGCTGGTGATCCATCCTGATGAATGCATCGATTGCGGGGTGTGCGAGCCTGAATGTCCGATCGAGGCGATCGTTCCGGATTCCGACGGCAAGGCCACGGCTTGGCTCGAAAAAAATCGCGAATTTTCGACTGTTTGGCCCAATATCACGCGCAAAGGCACGCCGCCCGCCGACGCGGATGAGTGGAAAGATAAGCCCGGCAAGGCCGCCTTGTTCTCGCCCGACCCTGGCGCATAGCGGCTGCCAGACGGCACGGTTCACTCTGACGTAATTTTGTGTTATGCAGTATTGGTAGGGGTCGGGTGATCTGTGCTGGTTCGCCGTGATTATCCTCCTGCCTGGAGGTGCATAAATGGCAAAAAAGGAGACGACGTCACCGGCCGTGAAAACCTCCGGCTCGGCTGGCAGCGAGGCATTGCCTGTTAAAAGTCGTCTGTCGCGATCAAAGGCGGCAATCGCCGCTCGCGCGGCGGATAAGGCGGCATTAGCAATCGCGACAACCCTTAATCCCACCGCCGCCACCAAAGAAAAGCCGACCCGCGCGATCCCTCCGTCTATTCCGAAACAAGGCTCCCCAGATCCCATGCCCAGCCGCTCAAGCGCCGCCGTTAAATCCGAGACAACTCCAGCGCCGGTTACCGTTCAACCTAACGCTGCTGCCCAGCCGGATATCCAGTCGAGCCAGACCGAAACCGTCGATCGCTCGGCGATACCGCCGCCCGGGCCGCGACCGATACTGCCCCAGCGCGCGATCGCGAAGGCTGAGAATTTCAAAGAAGGCGATTTTGTTGTGTATCCGACGCATGGTGTCGGCAAAGTCGAGCGCGTATCGCCTGAGGAAATTGCGGGACATAAGCTTGATTTAATTCATATCACCTTCGATGAAAATCGAATGACCCTACGCGTTCCCGTCAATAAGGCCCGCACCGCTGGACTACGCAAACTCTCTAGTCGCAAGCAGTTTGACGAGGTTTTGGTTACGCTCAAAGGCCGAGCCCGGATCAAGCGGACCATGTGGTCGCGGCGCGCGCAGGAATATGAAGCAAAAATCAACTCGGGCGATCCGATGGCAATTGCCGAGGTGGTCCGCGACCTGCATCGCAATGCCGGTCAGCCCGATCAGAGCTTTTCGGAACGGCAAATTTTCGAGGCTGCTCTTGAACGTCTCGCCGCCGAATATGCTGCATTGGAATCCCTCACCAAACTTGAAGCCATCGATAAATTGCTGATCTTTCTTAAGACTGAATAAAAATACCGGGTCGATCCCCGGATCAGCATAAATAATTTTGGTCTCGTCGTTTCGTTCACGGTTTGTTAACGCATGTCCGGTATTTATCATGATGAACATCACGGAGTTCATCATGTCGCAGACCTTGCTTGACCTATCTGTCCAAAAACTGAGTTATCTGAATACCGCGCAGCGGATGCTCACGCAAAACCTGTCAAACCTGGACACGCCCGGCTATACCGCGTCCGAGCCGAAGCCGTTCAGCGCAACATTGCAGTCACTCGGCACGCTTAAGCTCGCGACGCCGAATCGGGGCGATCAACAGACGATGAGCCAGGCCACCGCCGTTCCCACCACCAGTCAGGTGGCGGCGCGGGCGCCCGATGGCAATGCCGTTCCGCTCGATCAGCAGCTCGCCGCGATGGCTCATATCCAGCTTGATCAGCAATATGTTGTTAATCTCTATAAATCATACCTTGGTATGTATCGCTCAGCCCTGGGCGCGACCTTGTAAGCACCGATCCACCGATTGATCGCGGCAAAAGCCGCCATGACCTCTAAAAGAGAGAACCGATGAATTTTGGCACCACGTTAGATATTTCCGCTGCGGGTCTCGCCGCCGAGGGCGCGCGGCTCCAGGTCATTGCCCAGAATCTGGCAAACGTACAGAGCACGGGCTCACAACCCGGTAGCGCGCCCTATCGTCGGCAAGTCATCAGCTTCGCTGATCGGATGAACCGGGCGATTGGCGTCAAGACGGTCGCGGTAAGTCACGTTGGCCATGATCAGGCGCCGTTCCCGCTCAAATACGATCCCTCAAGCCCGGCGGCCAACAAGCAGGGCTATGTGAAAATGCCCAACGTCAATAGTTTCGTTGAGCTGATGGACATGCAGCAAGCGGAACGGGCCTATAATGCCGACCTCGCGGCGATGAACGCCTCACGCAGTATGCTGTCGCGCACGCTGGGGCTCATCTGATGCCCATTATGCCCATAAGCGTCTCAGGCGCGATGCCCTCATTACTCACAATGGGTCAGCATAGTGCGTCGGCAAGCACCCCCACGGGTATCGATTTCGGTCACTATATCAGCACCCTTGTCGGTCACGCCGTCCAGCAGGGCGCGGCCGCCGAATCCACGGCAACGGCCGCGCTCGCTGGCGGTGGCAATCTCACCGGCGCGGTAACCGCCGTCGCGCAAGCGCAACTCGCCCTACAAACCAGTGTCGCCCTCCGTGATCGAATGGTTTCGGCCTATCAATCGATCATGAACATGCCAATCTAGCCGCGATGATTGCGCAAATCCTCTACCAAGCGATTATGCTAGCGGCGCGACTGGCAGCACCGCCACTCCTGGCGGCATTAGCCGTGGGCGTGCTGATTTCACTCATCCAGGCCGTTACCCAAATCAATGAAACCAGCCTGTCATTCTTACCCAAAATCGCGGCAGTATTCGCGGTCATGATGATC
>JAJZEG010000267.1 GCA_021828605.1 Pseudomonadota bacterium
TGTTTTTCCAGCGGCCCGAATATTTTGCACCAGCGGGATCGAAAAACGACCGTCCGGTCGAACCGGCACCGATTGTTCGGATAGCGACGGCGAGCCATACACAAACACGCTGAGCAAGTCCCCTGGTCCGATCCGATAGGTTGGGTTGAGTGCCGGGACGGTGGTTGAATTTGGCGGGGACGGCGCAGAACAGCTCGATAATCCAAGGACACTCGATAATCCAAGGATAAGTGACGTCAAAATCATTAAGACCGCACACCGTTTTCGAGGCGAACGCAAAAAAGAACGATCCGCAATCATGGCCTTGTAATCTCCTGGCAAGTCGACAGCGCGGTACGATACATCCGTCTATTTATTTAGAAACAACGCAGCCGGTCGTTGGTGTTACATAGAGCGTTGCTCGTGGCGACCACCTTGGTAGTGTATTACGATCCAGATACGTCGATGATTTTAAGCATTAAAAATAGCGAAGCGCTCAGTAAGTTCGGCCGATTATTGAAAAGGTTAGACACCGGCTAAGTTGCAGTCGTAACTAAAAATTACTTGGTTGTGAAGTGTTCAATCAAAATCTAACCAAATATTATTACAACGCCAAGTGGATTCTTGCTGGCAACCTCCAACCAGGATGGTAGATCAGACCAAATCCGCCGGGCTGGGCGACATTGCTGCTGCTGATTATTTTGGATCCAAATCGGATTTGGTCAAAATGCAACCATCGGCTTCGGAGATAAATTACTTTTTCGTAACACTACTTTGGGTATATAACGCTGCCTGCATTGCCTGCCAACTTGCCGCATCGGGAGCAACCATAATCCCGCCCTCAACCGCGTTCGGCCGCCACGGCGCACCATCCGGCTGGCGCACCATCCCGCCAGCCTCCGCTGCGATGAGCCCGCCTGCGGCGTGGTCCCAGGGCAGGGTGCGGCGCGACAAGGTCGCGTGAATCGCCCCCACGGCAATCGCGCGATAGGTGTGGGCCGCGCAGCGAAAATTGGTGATCTGGCCGAAAGCAGGCAGGCCGCTCAGCACGCGCGCGCGTTCGGGATCGCGCATATATTGCCATGACACCCCGGCGATCATGCTGGACAATGGTACGGGCCGCGCCACAGCCAAGCGGGTTCGCTCGCCCCCGCGCCACAACCAGGCCCCGCCACCTTGCCAAGCGAGCACGGTGTCATCACGGATCGGATCGTAAATCAGCCCGGCACGCACCTGATTTTGTTGAACCAACGCAATCATCATCCCGAACAGAGGCAAGCCCGCGACGTAATTTTGGGTGCCGTCGATCGGATCGATGACAAATACCGGCTGGTCGGTATCAAGGGTCGCAAGCAGCGTGGGATCAGCGGCGACACTTTCCTCGCCCATTGCCGCGACGCCCGGGAGTAAGGCCGCCAACCCCTCGATCAAAGCCGCCTCGGCGCGCCGGTCGGCGTCGGTTACCGGATCGAGCGGGCCGGATTTATGGTGAATTTCATGGTACCGCAATTGAGCAAATCCCGGCAGCACATGGCGGCGCGCCACCCTACGCATGAGGTCGTCAATCGCCGTGAGAGCGGCTGCATCGAGCATGGATTGACTAATCCCGCTCGAACCGTGCCCGATTTTCCGCGCTGATGCGCACGGTGACCTCGATGCGATCATCGTGATCTTCACGCTGGGTGATTTCACCATGGCGATATAAATAGGCTAGGCGCGCGCCATCCCCGGCGGGAATTTGATACTGCACCAGGCTCAGCCCATCAGCCAACCGCGCATCAATCGCGGTGCGCAGCGTCTCCAATCCCGCGCCGGTCAGGGCCGAGACCGCCAAGGCCTCGGGCATCGGCGCGTCAGCATCGAGTAGATCGATTTTATTGAGCACATCGAGGCTGCGTGCCCGCCAATCCTGATCGATCATCCCGCCCGCGGCCATGCCATCGAGCACCGCGAGCACATCGTGATATTGCGCAGCACTATCGGGATGGGCGGCGTCGCGCACATGCAAAATCAAATCCGCCCCCGCCACTTCCTCAAGAGTCGCGCGGAACGCGGCAACCAATTCGGTCGGCAGTTCGGAGATAAATCCCACCGTATCCGACAGGATCGCCCGACGACCGGACGGTAGATCGATCACCCGCATCGTGGGGTCGAGTGTCGCGAAAAGCTGGTCCTGCGCCTGCACATCAGCGCCGGTGAGGGCATTGAACAAGGTCGATTTTCCCGCATTCGTATAGCCAACCAGGGCCACCACTGGAAACGGCACCCGCTTGCGCGCCGCGCGGTGCAATCCACGCGTCCGCCGGACATCATCGAGTTCGCGCTTGAGCCGCACAATGCGATCGGTGATCAGGCGACGATCCGCCTCGATCTGGGTTTCGCCGGGGCCGCCCAAAAAGCCGAAACCGCCGCGTTGACGCTCCAAATGGGTCCAGGAACGCACCAGGCGCGAGCGTTGATACGCCAGATGCGCCAGTTCAACCTGCAACACCCCCTCGGCGGTGCGCGCGCGGGCGCCAAAAATATCCAGAATCAGGCCGGTGCGATCAATCACCTTGCAGGCGAAAGAGCGCTCCAAATTACGCTGCTGCACCGGGCTGAGCGCGGCATCGACAATGGCGACATCGATTTCGGCATCGCGCAACGCCTGCGCGATCTCCAGCACTTGCCCGCTGCCAAACAAGGTGGCCGGCTTGCGCGCGCGCAAGGTGATGATGGCTTCATGGGCGATCACCAGCCCGATTGACGCGGCAAGCCCGATCGCCTCGGCCAACCGCGCATCAGACGCGCGCTTTTGTCCACCGCCATTGCCATGTTCCCAGGGCAATAAAATCGCGGCGCGCGCCGGACGCTCATTGGTCAAATCGGGTTAATCCTCATCAGGTTCGGTCATCACTTGCCGCGCCAGGCTCAGAGTCGAGGCGCTCGCACCGGTTGCTGACGCTGCCGCACCCTCGACCTTGGTTGGATCGAAAAGCTGGATCGGCGCACCCGGCATCACCGTCGAGATCGCGTGCTTATAGACCAGTTGGGTATGGCCATCGCGGCGCAGCAGCACCGAAAAATTATCAAACCAGGTGATCACGCCTTGCAGTTTGACGCCATTGACCAAAAACACGGTGACCGGGGTTTTGCTTTTGCGGACATGGTTCAGAAACACATCCTGCACATTTTGCGATTTATCGTTAGCCACTAAGTTAGTTCCTTATTCTATCCCCGCCTTGATAGGTGGGTTTATGCTGCGCGTTACGCCGCCGGATCAAGCCGGACGACAAGTTAGGGTCCGCGCCACGGCTTCCCGCAGCGCCCCTTACCATAAC
>JAJZEG010000118.1 GCA_021828605.1 Pseudomonadota bacterium
CGGAAAATATCGAGGAATTCAACGCGAGCCTGCAAGGCGAGGCCGCCTTACGCGCCTGGAAACACGCCCATGTCGAAAGCTTCCGCACCGTCACCGGCCCGCAACTCGCCGCCGCCTTCGGTGGCCTCGTCCCGCCAATCGATCAAGCCGAACTCACCGGCCCCCACGCCGAGGAAATGGCCGCCGAAATACGCCGCGCCCTCGCCGGTGGCTTCGATGGCTGGATCGATGATGATCTCGCTTTCATCCGCCCCTGGGGTTTCGACCTCGCCAGCATCAAGTCCCCGACCACGATCTGGCAAGGCGATCTCGATCTGATGGTCCCGCACCAGCACGCCACCTGGCTCGCCTCTAACATCCCTGGTGCCACCTTGCACATGGTCGCGGGCCATGGTCATATCTCGCTGGTCACCCGCTATCGCGCCGCCATCCTCGATGCCCTGATCGGCTCCTAACATGACACTAACTCCTCCCTTCACCCGCGCAACCGCGATCCAAAAAATCCGCGCCGCCGAAGATGGCTGGAACAGCCGGGCCCCCGAAAAAGTCGCGCTCGCCTACACGCCCGACTGCGTCTGGCGCAACCGATCCGAGTTCATCACCGGTCGCGCCGACATCATCGCTTTCCTGACCCGCAAATGGGCCAAGGAACAGCAATACCGCCTGATCAAGGAATTATGGGCCTATACCGATGATCGCATCGCCGTTCGCTTCGCCTATGAATGGCACGATGAAAACCATAATTGGTTTCGCTCCTATGGTAATGAGAACTGGGAATTTGCACCCTCGGGCCTGATGCAGCGCCGGATTGCCAGCATCAATGATCTGCCGATCACCGCCGCTGATCGCAAATATCACTGGCCGCTGGGCCGCCGACCCGACGATCATCCAGGTCTGTCCGAGCTTGCGCTCTAACTAAAATCCGCCTATAATGTTAATTCAACTGACCATCCCCGGAAACTTACCTTGAACCGGACGGATAAAATACCAACATCTGCCTGATATCCACCAAAGCGGCTTGCCCGTCCAAGGAGATATCAGCCCATGACCGCACCACCCTCGGCGGCGATCACCACGCCGATCATTCACGCCTTGCGCGGCTGGCCACCGGCTTTGACCACCCTCGCTTTGATCGGCACCGCCGTGATCAGTGCGGCCCTTCTCTATGTGATTTTGGTCCATAGCGTGCCCAAATCAATCCGCCTGCGCCATCCTTCGCTCGCCCGTTTCATCACCCGCAGCAAAACCCTGCTCAAACTAACCCTGCTCGATCTCTGCCTCGCCAGCATCCTCCCCGCAACCGCGATCCCGCCGCACACCCAAACCATCGCACTCCGCCTGCTGAGCGCTGGCTTCATCGCATTGCTCGGCATTGGCAGCATCATCGCCATCGATGTGATTACCAGCGAAAAACTATCGCACCGCCCGGACGACATCCAAGCCAACGTCCTCGCCCGCCGCCACGCCACCCAATGGCAGGTGCTACGCCGCGTTAGTTTGATGTTAGGGATCATCATCACCATCGCCGCCACCTTGATGGTGTTTCCTGCGGTGCGCCAATATGGCGTCTCGCTCCTCGCCTCAGCCGGTGCCGCCGCTTTGGTGGTTGGCTTGGCCGCCCGCCCGGTTTTATCCAACCTGATCGCGGGCATTCAAATCGCGATCACCCAGCCATTCCGCGTCGAGGATGCGGTGGTGATCAACGGCCAATGGGGCTGGATCGAGGATATCACCGCGACCTATGTGGTGGTGCGGATTTGGAACTGGCAGCGCATGGTGGTGCCGCTCGCCTGGCTCCTGGCCAACCCGTTCCAAAACTGGACCCGCGAAAGTGCCGAATTGATCGGGGCGGTGCATTGGAGCGTCGATTACACCGTGCCGGTGCCCAAATTGCGCGAAAAACTGACCGAAATCGTGAAAACCACCAAGCTGTGGAGCGGCAAGGTGGTGGTTTTGCAAGTCACCCACGCTTTGCCGACCAGCATCACCCTGCGCGCGTTGGTCTCGGCCCGCAATTCCGGCGAGGCTTGGGATTTGCGCTGTTATGTTCGCGAAAAAATGCTCGATTACCTCCAGGCAACCTATCCCGGCGCCCTGCCCAAACAGCGGATTGATCTCGAACAGCCCGAAACCGATCCCGCCGACCCCGCCCATCACGATAATTTCAGCGCAACAACCCCCCTCAACGCCCCATGATCGCCGATCCCTGACTTGCTCACCTGCCGCAAGCTGTATTAGCGTCGGAAATAATATTATCGTCGTAGCGATTAAAGGACACTCCATGCCGCGCACGCGCATCGCCGCTCTGCTATTCAGCCTCGCCGCCACCACCTGCCTCACCATCCCGGCGGCCTATGCCGTCAACGTTCCCGGCCCCGCCTTGGTCAATCCCAGCATCAGCGGCGCGCGCACCCGTCAGATCAGTTTCCACCAATCGGTCACGGTGCAGGCGGACGGCACCTATACCAGCAAAGTCAGCCAGGTGATCAAAGTGCTGAGCCGGTCGGGTTTGAAGGAATCCAACCCGTTTCAAGAGCAATTTTCCTCCTCGCTCTCGACTTTGAAAGTGGTCAAAGCCTGGGTCACCACCCCAGCCGGCGCCACCACCCCGATCCCGACCACCGATATCTATGTCCGCCCGGTCCCCGCCGCCCAGGGTGCGCCGATGTATAGCCGGGCCAAAGTGCTCAGCATCGTGATCCCCAATTTCGCGGTCGGCGATGAGCTGCATCTGATCACCGAAAAACACCAATTCGCGCCTTATTTCAAAAACCAATATTCGAATTATTGGATGATCCCGCAATCGCAATCCGCGCGCGATGAAACGATTTCCGTCACCGCCCCGGCGGCGATGCAGTTGCGCGCCGCGCAAAAGGGTGGCTGGACCCTGAGCCGCAAGCAAGCGGGCACAATGCTGACCTTATCCGCCCGCTTCACCAACCATCATGCTTTTTATGCCGGGCCCGCGACCGTGTCCGCGCGCGATTACAGCCCGATTTTCGAAGTCACCAGCTTCCCCACCTGGGCCTCGGTCGGTGCGGCCTATTGGGCGCGCGCACAGCAACAAGCCGCGGTGACCCCGGTGGTGCAAGCCGTCGCTAATCGCGTCGCGGGGAATTTGAAGGGCTGGGCGGCGGTGAAGGCGTTGTATGGCTGGGATTCGGCCCAGGTGCGCTATGTCGGGCTGGAATTGGGTGTCGGCGGTTTCGTGCCGATCTCGGCGACCAAAACGCTGGAAACCGGCTATGGCGACTGCAAAGCGCATTCCACCCTGCTCGAAGCCCTGCTCGCCGCC
>JAJZEG010000286.1 GCA_021828605.1 Pseudomonadota bacterium
GCGGCTGGGCGTTCCAGCGCGCTGCCGCCGGTGCGCGGCCCCGCTTGCTGCTGCGCGATGCACGGGGTGCTGTGCAAAAACTTCGCCTCAGCGCCGCATTACCGCCAGTCGAAGCCGCGCCGTTTCCCCCGCGCTTCGCCTTTCGGGTGCGCGCGGCGGCGCTGGCCACCCTCACCCCGCCTTTCACCCTGACCAGTCCCGATGGCGCCGCTTTATACGGCTCCCCCATCGACCCCACCGCCCTCGCGCCCCGCCGCCCGCCCGGCAAATCGACGCGTCAGCACGCCCCGATGCATCTCCCTGCGCGCGCCGACCTGCTGGTGCTGATCCCTGCTTTTCGCGATGCGGCGCGCACGGCGGCAACCCTGGATTCGTTGGAACACGCGGCGCCAAACGTGCCGGTGTTGGTGATCGATGACGCGACCCCCGAACCCGCTTTGCGCGCTTTGCTCGCCGCGCGCGCCCAAGCCGGGCGGATTATGCTGCATCGGCTGCGCGCCAATCGCGGCTTTCCCGGCGCGGTCAATGCCGGGCTCGCTCACGCGGCGCGCACCCACCCTGATCATGATATTTTGTTGCTCAACGCCGACACGCTGGTCCCGCCGCACGCCATCGCCCGGCTGCACGCCGCTTTATATGCCGCCCCGGATATTGCGAGCGTCACCCCGCTCTCGAACGAAGCGACCATCCTGAGCTACCCCAACCCGGCGGGCGGCAACCCGGCACCCGATTTACCCGCCACCACCGCGCTGAACGCGCGCGCCTGGCGGGTGAACGGCGCTGACCTCACGCCGATTCCCACCGCTATCGGCTTTTGCATGGCGATCCGCCATGACAGCCTCGCCGCCACCGGTCGGCTGCGCGCCGCGATTTTTGCCCAAGGCTATGGCGAGGAAAATGACTGGTGCCTGCGCGCGCGTGCCCTAGGTTATCGCCACATGGCAGCACCAGGGATATTCGTCGCCCATTGCGGCGGCGCCTCGTTCGGCGCGGCCGGGCGCGCGTTGCTGGAGCGCAATCTCGCGCTGCTCGATCAGCTATACCCCGATTACGCCAGCGAAATCGC
Organism: Pseudomonadota bacterium; assembly: GCA_021828605.1. The sequence goes on from JAJZEG010000286.1 coordinate 1,067, forward strand.
GGGATTTCAAACCGCCAATCCGCTGGCCCCGGCCCGGCGCCGGCTGGATCGCGCCCGATTCCTCGCCGATCACGCCAACCAACCAGCGGTCGCGCTGATCACCCATGATCATGGCGGCGGCATCGCCCGGGTGCTGACCGACCGGATCGCGGCGCTGCGCGCGGAGGGCTACCGCCCGATTGTGATCCAACCCGATTTCACCGATCCGCAAAGCCGCCTCAGCCTGATCGGCGCCGCCCGGCTCGGCGATCGCATCGGCAGCGACTTCCCGAACCTGCTTTATACCCTGCCCGCCGATTGGCGCGGTTTGCTGGCACTCCTGCGCGCGGCCCAGGTGCAGCGGGTCGAGTTTCATCATGATTTGGGGCATCACCCGCTGATCCATCAACTCGCCGCCGCCCTCGCAGTGCCGGTGCGCCTGTTCATCCATGATTACGCGGTGTTTTGTAAACGCTATCATTTGATCGGCCCGGACCGGCTTTATTGCGGCGAACCCGACGAAGCTGGCTGCGTGCGCTGCCTTGAGCGCGCGGGCAGCGAATCCACCGACCCGATCACCCCCGCCGCCTTGCACGCCCGCTCCGCCGCCGCCTTGCAAGCCGCCGAACAAGTGATTGTGCCCTCAGCCGATGTCGCCCAACGCCTGCGCCGCCATTTTCCCAAACTGGTCAGCGTGGTGCAGCCTTGGGAAACCGACCCCGATACCCTAACCCTGCGCGAGCCGCGCGGCCCCGCGCGCCGCATCGCGGTGCTGGGCGGCATCGGTCCGGCCAAAGGGTTCGACGTGTTACGCGCCTGCGCTCTTGATGCTAACGCGCGCAATCTGCCGCTCGATTTTGTGCTGGTCGGTGCCAGTGAACATGACCGGCTGTTGTTGGAAACCGGACGGGTGCGCATCACCGGCCCCTATCCCGAAGGCAGCGGTGCCGCCTTGGCGGCGCGAATGGATGCTGATCTGGCCTTCATCCCCTCGATTTGGCCGGAAACCTGGTGCTTCACCCTCAGCGAAGCGTGGCGCGCCGGGCTTTATACCGTGGTGTTTGATTTGGGCGCCCAAGCCGCCCGGGTGCGCGCCAGCAAAGGCGGCCTGACGCTCCCGCTCGGCCTGCCCCCGGCCCGTATTAACAACGCCCTGCTTGCGTGGCAGCCCGATTTGGGCAATCTCATGCCGCCTTTGCCAACAATCTTGCCGCGCTGACCGGCTTGATGCAAATGATGTTGTTCAATATTTGTTCATTATTTTACCCGATAACAGCCTGACCCCTGCTTGAATGGAGACCGCCTCGATGTCGAAAGCCGCCGCCGCCCAAAAAACACTGACCGACGCCGCCGCGCCGATCGACGGGCACACCCAATCCGTAACCGACATCCAAGCGCGTCCGGGCGATGTCCAGGAACTCAAAGTCTCGGCCCATTTAATGACGTTAGATGCTGGCTTGTTCTGCATCGTTCATGAACCGAACCCGGCGGCGACCAGCATTGGCGGCTTGCCCGGCGTGCGGGTAACCCCGGCACCGATGGCGGGCGAGACCCTCACTATCAGCAGTTTCCGGGCCGATGGCTGGTTGGCAGGCTCCGGTGACGCGGCGTTGGTGCGGGTGCATCGCGCCCCGGCGCAAGTCTTGGTCACCGTCTATCAGCGCGCGAACGCGCCCGAAGCCGCGCCGCGCCTGCAAGTGATGCGTCTCGCCAACGCCCCTGCTGAAGCCGCTCAAGCCACCGCCGCCCCCATCGCCCCCGAGCCGATGGACGTGCTCGCCCATATCCAAACTCGCGGCGATGTTGGCGCGAAATTCAATAACTGGCTTGGTGAACCCGGCTCGGGTCACTGGATCGAAGGCATCGCGGTCGCCGCCCCCGAAGGGATCAGCGCCGAGGATTTGAGCTATCAGGGCGTGCTCGGTCGGGGTTGGCTGTCGCCCTGGGTGGATGCGGGCAATTATTGCGGCTCGCGCGGCATGGCGCTGCCTTTGCTCGGCCTGCGCGTGCGCCTGCAAGGCGAGGCCGCCGAACAATTCGATCTGAAGGTTGAAGCAAGCTTTGTCGATGGCGCGCGCATCGGCCCGGTCGGCAGCGATGAAACCTGCGAAGCCGATAGTCTGGCCGCCCTTGAGGCGGTGAAACTCACTTTGGAGCCGCGCCGGAGCCGCACCGCGAAAGTGCGGCGCTAAACGGGCCGCCGCCGCCGTGCGGTTTTTATTCATTCACCAGAATTTTCCAGGGCAATATTTGCATCTGGTTCGGCATTTGCTGGCCCAAGGCGGTCACGAAATCGTGTTCATGACCGAGCCGAACCAGAATGATATCCCCGGCGTGCGCAAAGTCACCTATGCCCGCCCGCCCGCGACCCATCAGGCGGTGTTTCCCAGCGCGCGCGAGTTCGATGTGGCGATGCGCCGGGCGGAATCCGCCTATCATGGGGCGCGGCAAATCAAGGCTCTCGGCTTTGAGCCGGATATTATTCTGGGCCATCACGGCTGGGGTGAATTGCTGAGCCTGCCGGATGTGTTTCCCGGCGTGCCGATTCTCGGTTATTTCGAGTTCTATTACCGGATCGATGGCACGGACGTGAATTTCGACCCCGAATTCCCGATGCCGACCGAACGGTTCGGTGCGGTGCGCGCGAAAAACGGGGTCAATCATCTGGCAATCGGGCTTGAGCAATACGGCCAGACCCCCACCCACTGGCAATGGAGCACCTATCCGGCCTGGGCGCGCGCGCGCATGTCGATCATTCAGGAGGGCGTCGATTTACAAAATTGCGCCCCGAATCCCGCACTCCGCAAGCAAAAACTAACCATCGGCCCGCTCAGCGTCACGCCCAAACAAAAGCTGATCACCTTCGTTGCCCGCAATCTGGAGCCGTATCGCGGTTTTCACGTGCTGATGCGCGCCTTGCCGACCATTTTGGCGGCGCGCAAGGATGTGGTGGTCTCGATCGTCGGGGGCGATGACATCAGCTATGGCGCCCCCCCCGCCGCCGGTAATTGGCGCACGGTGCTGATGCAGGAAGTCGGCGCCGGGATCGATCTGACCCGCGTGCATTTCCTCGGCAAGGTCGCCTACCGCGATCATGTGCAGTTGCTGCAACGCTCGGATGCGCATGTTTATTTGAGCTATCCGTTCGTCGCCTCCTGGAGCCTGCGCGAAGCCCTCGCCATCGGCGCACCCGTCATCGGCGGCGATACGCCCACCGTCACCGAATTCGTCAAACATAACGAAACCGGGCTGGTCACCCCCACGCTCGACCCGGCCCAACTCGCGCAAACCGTGCTGAAACTGCTCAAGGATCAAGCTTTGGCCCAGCGCCTTAGCGCCAATGCCCGGCGCTTTGCCGAAGCTTCTCTTGATTTGAACGCCTATCTCGCGCATTATTGTCAGGAAATTGAGCGCATTACCGGTAAATCGCTCACCGCGCCCAAAGCCAAACCAGCCACCAAGCCGACCGCGAAGTCAGCGACCAAACCAAAGCCCAAACCCGCCGCACAGCAAAGCAAACAGCGGAGTGCCCGCTCATGACCGACCCTTCGCCCTTTAACCAACCGCTTGGCGGCAATGACATGCCGCGTTTCGCCGGCATCGCCACCATGATGCGCCTGCCCGCTGCCACCTCCGCCGCCGGGCTTGATGTCGGCTTCATCGGCGTGCCCATGGATATCGGCACCTCGAACCGCTCGGGCACCCGCTTCGGGCCACGCCAAATTCGCAGCGAATCGGTGATGCTGCGCCCCTATAACATGGCCACCGGCGCCGCCCCGTTCGAGCGGCTGCGCGTCGCCGATTTGGGCGATATCGCGACCAACCCGTATAATTTGGAAAAATCGGTTGCCTTGATCGAAGCCGGGATTAGCGCGATTCTGGCCCAAGGCTGCGCACCGCTGATTTTGGGCGGCGATCACACTTTGGCCTATCCGGTGCTGCGCGCGATGGCAGCCAAGCACGGGCCCGTCGGGTTGATCCATGTCGATGCCCATGCCGATGTCAATGACACCATGTTCGGCGAGCGCATCGCCCATGGCACGCCATTTCGCCGCGCGGTCGAGGATGGCGCGGTGAACCCCGCGCGCGCCGTGCAAATCGGCCTGCGCGGCACCGGCTACGCCGCCGATGATTTCGACTGGCAACAAGCGCGCGGCTTTCGGGTGATCCAGGCCGAGGCCTGCTGGCATCGCTCGCTCACCCCGCTGATGGCGGAAATCCGCGCTCAACTCGGCGCGGGGCCGGTTTATCTGAGTTTCGATATTGACAGCCTCGATCCCTCCATCGCGCCCGGCACCGGCACACCGGAAATTGGCGGATTGACCACCATCCAAGCGTTAGAAATTATTCGCGGCTGTGCGGGCCTTGATTTAGTCGGCGCCGATCTGGTCGAGGTCTCCCCACCTTATGATATGGCGGGCACCACCGCTTTGATCGCGGCAAACCTGCTTTATGAAATACTCTGTGTTATGCCCACACCGATCCGTAACTAACAAAATGAACGTCTCCCTTGCACGGCACCTGATTTTCTATATTTCTCGCTATGAAATCGCCTCGTAACGCCCGGTAGCGGGTCGTCCAACATACGCCAATCAACAAAACGCTCATCGAAAAGGACAGCACATGTCATCGACCATCACCTTCGATACCGGAATCATCACCGTCAACGGCGTCAACGCCCCGATAACCGCAACCATCGTCGTTGATAGCGCGGTCAGCGCCGCCGTCATCACGCAATTTAACGCGATCGATAATTTGATCGTGAACGGCGTTGCCGGGCAATTATCAGCCGCGGTCGAACCCATCATCACCTCCACCACGCCGGGCACAATCACGCTTGGCGATCCGCCATTCACGAACAGCAATGTCGCCGCGAATTTCACCCAACAAACCTATGCCTATTTCACCGGCCCGGCGGGCAGCACCATTAATCTCCCATCCTATAACGCCACCAACGGCAATGGTTTTTCCGGCATGATCGTCGATGTCGCCGGTGCGGTCACCGTCAATGGCGGCAGCTTCAAAGCCGGGCGCGTGGTGTTAGGGGCGCAAAGCGATGTCACCTTCGATCCGCAAGGCGGCGCGCCGAGTGCAAGCACCATTATCGGCGGCGGCGGCAATAACAACCTCACGCTGGATTCAAAAAACTACACGGTCCTGCTCGCCGGCGGCGACAACACCGTCACCGCCAACGCCTATTTCGGCAGCACAGGCACGCCGACCTTCAATGACATCACCACCGATGCCGGCAAAAACCTGATCAGGCTGAATGCGGGCACGGATATTATCACCTCGGCTGGCACCGACACAATTTTCGCGCTGACCAATAACGCCACCATCAGCGTCAGCGGCGCAGGCTCGTATGTCGGGCTGAACAAGGTGCAGTCCGGTGCCATGGTCACCGCGACCGGCATCAACCAAACCATTAACGTCAATGGCACCAATGACTCGGTCGATGCGTCCAATATCGGCGCGGGCAGCTATGTGTTCGTCAATGGCAGCGCCAATGATGTCACGCTCGGCGCCGCAGGCAATGTGCTGGTCGGCCCGAACGGCAGCGCCAACACCATTACTGGCGGTGCGGGCGCGCCGGTCGCTGATTTTGGCACCCATGACATGGTCTCGATGACCGGCGGCCTTACTTACGAATATGGCAATAATTCCACGCTCACCGCGTCGAATTCGGCGCGGGTTTACGCCAATGGCACCGGCAACGTGGTCAACTTGACTGGCAACGCGATTGGCGCCGGCACGATGACCGGCGGTATTTTCAATGCCTCGGACGCCACGCATCTCTCGCTCGGCGGCAAAAATGCGGGGAACCTGGTCAATCTGAGCGGCACCGCCACCGCCGGGGTCAATGGCGACAGCGTGGTCACCAGTGGCAATAATTTGGTCGCCAGCTACAGCAACAATAATGACGTCACCGTGGGCGGCACCAACGCCGCCTTGTTCACCTTCGGCGGCACGATCAACGCCACCGTCACCGGCAGCGCCACCGTCTCGATTTTTGAAAATGGCGGCAGCGCCACGCTGGTCAATACCGGCACCGGCTCCACCGTCGCCAATCAAGGGGCGGGTTCGGTTACCGTCACGGCCGGTGCGGGCACCGCCACTCTGTTCGGCGGCACCGGCGGCAATAATTTTCTCACCGGCGGCTCGTCGGGGGCGAATTTCCTGGCAGCGTCGGGCAACTCCACGTTGATCGCTGGCGGCGGAGCCACCACCCTGGTCGGCTCGACCGGCGCGGTGTCGATGGCTGGCAGTTCAGCCGCCGGGGCGACCAACCTGTTCAGCTTCGCCTCGCTCGCGACGGGGGCTGCCACGATCAGCGGCTTTGCCGCCGCTAACGGCTCGATCGTGCTGCAAGATGGCCTGACCGTTTCCAGCATCACCCCAGCCTCGGGTAGCCAGACCATTAGCCTGTCCAATGGCGGCTCAATCGATCTGTTCGGCTTCAGCGGTACCCTCACCTCGGCCACCGCCGCCGGGGGCATCACCACCCTCACCTGATCCGACGCAAAAAATTATTAACAAAAGTCTTTATAGTAAACCCATCACTATCAAGGCTTTAGTCAATCTGACGGCGGCACCCACCGGTGTCGCCGTCTTTATGTCCAATCATTTAAGTTGCGGCCTGCTTGTCGATCGCTTTACATTGCTCATCTAACGACAATGTATTTTGATCGGACGTCACCTTTATGACCATCGCCTGTCTCAATCGCGTGGGCACCGCTGTCCCTGATCATGACATCCATCACGGTTTCGTGGGGTATGCGCAAACATTGCTCAGCCCGCGTCACGCCGCTCTCTATAGCCGGATGGCCGCCCGCTCGGGCATTGAGCGGCGCTATTCCACGCTTGATCTGGGCGATCTGGTCAAAGGCGGTGGCGACGCTCAAGGTTTTTATCGGCCCGGCGCCTTCCCCGATACCGGTGCGCGCATGGCGGTGTTCGAGCGCGAAGCACCGCCGCTCGCGGCGCGCGCCATCGCCGAACTCGACACCGATTTGACCCGCATTACCCATCTGATCGTCGCCTCCTGCACCGGCTTCACCGCGCCTGGCCTTGATCAACATTTGGTGAGCCGGCTTGGCTTGCGCCCGGACATCCAGCGCACCCTGGTCGGCTTCATGGGCTGCTCATCCGCCGTGCCCGCCTTACGCCTCGCCCAGCAATCGGTGCTCGCTGACCCCACCGCGCGGGTGCTGGTGATTAATTTGGAATTATGCAGCCTGCATTTGCAGGAAACCGACGATCTGGAAACCGCTTTGACCTTCATGCTGTTTGGCGATGGCTGTGCCGCCAGCCTGGTCTCCGCCCAATCCGAAGGTCTGGCGCTGGGCGATTTTCGCTCCGCCACCATCCCCGACACTGAGGCCTTGATTACCTGGCATATCGGCACCCAGGGGTTTTTGATGCATCTCTCCGGCGGCGTGCCCGGCGCCATCGCCCAGGCGCTGCGTGACGAGCGCGAACGTGGCGACGCGGCAGGGCTGCTGCGCGGCGAAGGCACCCAAGCCATCGAGGCCTGGGCGGTGCATCCGGGTGGCCGCACGGTGCTCGATGCCGTGGAATCCGGCTTTGCCCTCGCGCCGGATTCCCTGGCCGCGTCGCGCGCCGTGCTCGCCGATCACGGCAATATGTCCTCGGCGACGGTGATGTTCGTGCTCAAACGCCTGATGCACACCTCCGAGCAAAAGCTCGCCTCTGGCACCCGCGGCATGGCCATGGCATTCGGCCCCGGCATGGTTGCCGAAACATTCCGCTTCACCGCTGTATGAATTCATAGTCATGTCTGCACCGATGGCCCCCACCGATGCTTGATTTATCGCGCCGCCAAATGCTCGACGAGGTGATGGACGATCCGGCGCTCGACCCCGCCCTTTATCAGCGTTGCATCAGCGATCTGGCCAAACTCAATAAAATCACCTTAACGCACCGTCCCACCCTCGCCTGGCTGGCGCGCGCTTTGCGCGACTGGCCGCGCGAGCAACCCTTCACTCTGCTCGATCTGGCCTATGGCAATGGCGATTTGCTGCGCGCCATCGCCGATTGGGCGCAAAAGCACGGCTATCGCGCCCGGCTGAGCGGGGTTGATTTGAACCCGCGCAGCGCCCAATCCGCCCGCGCCGCCACACCGCCTTGTGCGCCCGGGGGCACCGACATCACCTATCACACCGGCGATGTGTTCAACTTCACCCCGCCCGACCCGCCCGATTTCATCGTCACCTCGCAATTCACCCATCATCTGGATACCGCCCAGCTGGTGGCCCTGCTGCGCTGGATGAACAATAACGCCCGGCGCGGCTGGCTGATCGCTGATTTGCACCGCCATGCCATTCCCTATTACGGCTATCGCTGGCTGGCCCGTCTGTTCGGCTGGCATGAAATCGTGCGCCTCGATGGCACCGCCTCGATCGCGCGCAGCTTTGTGCGCAGCGATTGGCAAAACCTGCTCGCGCAAGCCGGGATCAGTGCCGATATTCGCTGGATCCTGCCATTCCGCTATCTGGTCACATCGCCCGCAACCCGCCCATGAGCGCTCAATGATCATCGTTGCTGGCGGCGGCTTGGCCGGTGCAGCGTCCGCCTGCGCGCTCGCCCAGTCAGGCCACCCGGTCACCCTGATCGAACGCGACGCCGAACCCGCCGATAAAATCTGCGGTGAATTCCTCTCCATCGAAGCCCAATCGGTGCTCGCCGGTTTGGGCTTCGATCTCGCCGCCCTCGGCGGCCACCCGATCAGGCGCCTGCGCCTGATCCGCCATGACCGCGCGGTCGCGGTCGATCTGCCCTTCACCGGCATTGGCATCACCCGCAAACGCCTGGACGCTGCCTTGCTCGATCACGCCGCCCGCCTCGGTGCTGAGATCCGGCGCGGCGTCGTCATCCGCCGGATCGACCCCGATACGCTGACGCTCGATCTGGCGGACGGCACCCGCCTGACGCCCACCACCCTGCTGCTCGCTACCGGCAAGCACGAGCTGCGCGGCACGCCGCGCCCGGTCAGTGTGCGCGGCGATCTGGTCGGCTTCAAAATGTATTTCCGCCTCACCGCCGCCCAACAAGCGATTCTCGCGCACCATATCGACCTGTTTCTCTATGATCGCGGCTATGCGGGCCTCCAGCTGGTTGAGGCGGGCATTGCTAATCTTTGCCTGCTGGTCACCCGTGACCGGCTCGCTGGCCTGGGCGGCGGCTGGCCCGCTTTGCTCGCCGATCTCCAGGCCGAATCCCCCCTCCTCGCTGAGCGGTTGGACAGCGCGGAAGCGCTGCTCGATCAGCCTTTGACCATCGCTGCCGTGCCCTATGGCTATGTGCATCGCCCCCGCGCGAGCGACCCGGCGCGCTTATTCCGCCTCGGCGACCAGGCGGGCGTGATCCATTCCTTCACCGGCGATGGTATGGCCATCGCCTTGCATAGTGCCATGCGCGCCGTCGCCGCTATCCAAGCGAAACAATCGGCAGGCGCCTATCACCAGCAACTGCAACGCGATATTTCAGGACAGATCAGCCGCGCCTCCTGGCTCTATCGCGCCCAGCAAGCCCCCTGGTCGCAGCGCGCTCTTTTCGCCGCCGCCCAACTTGCCCCCGGCGCCTTACGGCTGATCGCCCAACATACAAGGGTTAATCCGAAACTCGCTGCGCGACCGCACTCTTAATCGCCGCATCCAAGGTCCGCACCCCGGCGGCAGGCCCCTCCGGATGGTCCCACACCGCCCCAATCACCGCCAAAAAATCCGCCTTGGCCTGCACCAAGGCGCCGCAATTCGCCGCATTAATCCCGCCAATCGCCACCGCCGGGATTTCCATGGTCTCGCACCACCAGGCCAGGGTCTCGATTTCGGCGGACGTCGCCGCTTTGGTCTGGGTCGGGAAAAACGCCCCGAACGCCACATAATCCGCCCCCGCTTGCGCCGCCTCAATCGCCAGATGTCGCGAATCATGACAGGTCACGCCCAAACTCAGCCGCCCCAGCATCGCCCGCGCCGCCGCCACCCCGCCGGGCGGCAAATCCTCCTGGCCCAGATGCACGCCATCGCAGCCGGACGCCACCGCCAAATCCGCCCGATCATTGAGCAAAAACGCCACACCACGCCCCTGCACCACCGGCCGCAACGCCGCAATCGCGGCATGCCATTGCGCGTCGTCCGCTTGCTTCAGGCGAAGCTGCACGCAGGCGACCGGGGCGGCATCGAGGGCGGCGGCGAGCAGATCCGGGAACCGCCGCAGATCGAATTGCGGCGGGGTAATTAAATAAAGTTCGCTCAAGCCTTGCCCTGATAAATCGCAATCACCTCAGCCAGCAGCGCCAAGGCTTCATCGCGCGGACGGGTAAACGCGTTACGCCCGATAATCGAGCCGCTCGCCCCGCCATCGCGCAACGCGCGCACGGTGGTCAGCAAGCTCGCCTCATCGGTCGCCTCGCCGCCGGAAAACACCACCAACCGGCGCCCGGCAAAGCAGGACTGCACCACATGCTCGATCCGCTTGGGCAGGGTGGAAATATCAACCTTCTCATAGGCTTTCTTCGCGGCGTCCAACCCGATATGCGCGGTCGGCGGCTTCACTTTGATTATATGGGCACCCAGCAAAGCGGCCATATGCGCGGCATAGGCACAAATATCGACCGCGGTTTCGCCCGCCTTGTCAATCATCGGCCCGCGCGGATACGACCACAATACCACCGCCAGCCCCGCCGCCTTGGCCTCCTCGGCCAGTTCGCGGAACTCCTCCATCATCTCGAACTGATATTCCGAGCCGGGATAAATGGTAAAGCCAATCGCCGCACAGCCGAGCCGCAGCGCATCGGCCACCGAGCCGGTCACCGCCTGATCCTTCTCGGTCGCCAGACTATTCGAGGAATTAAGCTTCAAAATTGTCGGCAGCGCCCCGGCATAGCTATCCGAAGCCGCCTCCAACATGCCCAAAGGTGCGGCATAGGCCGACAAGCCCGCATCGAGCGCCAACTGGAAATGATAATGCGGATCGTAAGCCGCCGGATTGGAGGAAAAACTGCGCGCCGGCCCATGCTCGAACCCCTGATCGACCGGCAAAATCACCACATGCCCCGACCCGCCCAGCTTACCCTGCAACAAAATCCGCGCCAAATTACCCTTGGTCCCCGGATTATCGCTCTCATACCAGCCGAGAATTTTCTTGACCCGTTGCGTGACGCGCATAATTTTCTCCGTTCGCTCAGATGTTGCAGGCCGGGTCTAGCCTAGTTCGATGAGCCCGTCAGCCCCGCCAGCCAATCAACCAATCGGCTGCCCTCAATCCCCCATCGAACATCGAGCGCCGGTGGCGCAACTTCAAGCGCCATCGCCTGGCTCGCGCGCGCAATCGCGGCAATTTGCGCAAAAACATCGCCGCGCGCCGCGACCACCACGCCGGGCAGCCCGATGCGCAACGCCTCCAGCGCCCGCCCTGGCGCATCGCCGCAATCGAGCAAGGAGGGTCCGTCAAACCGCGCCGCGCGCAACAAAGCCTGCCACCAGGGCGCACCGGCATATCCGGCGAAACCAGGTGGCGAGAGCAAGGTCACCTGCAATCCCGGCGCCAAAGCCCGCTCAATCGACGCCCGATCCTGCACCAAAACCGCCGGTGGCAGCGTCAAGAATCCCGATCCACCGCAATCAACACTTCGCGCCTGCCCACATGATTGGCCGGGCTGACCACACCGGCTTTTTCCATTTGCTCAATCAATTTCGCCGCCCGGTTATAGCCGATTTGCAAATGCCGCTGCAAAAAGCTGGTGCTGGCCTTACCCTCGCGCGCGACCACCGCGACCGCCTGCCGATACAGCCCGCCCTCGCCATTTTCCGCCGCCGCCAGCCCCGGCAGTGACGGCGCATCATCATCCACCGCCTCGGTCACCGCCTCGACATAATCCGGCTCGCCCTGCTCGCGCAAAAACGCGACCACATCCTCAACTTCGCGGTCGGTGACAAACGGCCCATGCACCCGGGTAATCCGCCCGCCGCCGACCATATACAGCAAGTCGCCCATGCCCAGCAGCTGCTCCGAGCCCTGCTCGCCCAAAATCGTCCGGCTATCGAATTTGCTAATCACCTGGAACGAAATCCGCGTCGGAAAATTCGCCTTGATCGTGCCGGTGATCACATCAACCGACGGGCGCTGCGTCGCCATAATCACATGGATCCCCGCCGCCCGCGCCATTTGCGCCAGGCGCTGCACAGCGGCTTCGATTTCCTTCCCGGCCACCATCATCAAATCGGCCATCTCATCGATCACCACCACAATCAGCGGCAGCGCCTGCAAGGCAATCGGCTGATCCTCCAAAATCGGTCGGCCGGTTTCCTCATCAAACCCGGTCTGCACCCGCCGCGTCACCACCTCGCCGCGCGCCAGCGCGTCATTCACCCGCTCATTATAGCCCGCAATATTGCGCACGCTGAGCTGGCTCATCGAGCGATAGCGCCGCTCCATCTCGCGCACCACCCATTTCAACGCCGCCACCGCCTTCGCGGGTTCGGTCACCACCGGCGCCAACAAATGCGGAATCCCCTCATAGACCGAGAGTTCGAGCATTTTCGGATCGATCAAAATCAACCGGCATTCTTCCGGCGACAGCCGATACAGCAGCGACAGGATCATCGCATTGATCCCCACCGATTTGCCCGAGCCGGTGGTGCCCGCGATCAATAAATGCGGCATGCGCGACAAATCGCCGATCACCGGCACGCCGCCAATATCCTTGCCCAGCGCCAAA
>JAJZEG010000393.1 GCA_021828605.1 Pseudomonadota bacterium
CCATCAATGGCCGGGCGCAGGCCGCCGCGCAGATCGAGGCTAGGCTGGTCGGGCAAAGGCGGGCGCTCGAAGCCGGTGCGCTTGCCCAGCACGCTGCGCAGGCGCAGCAATAAAAAGCCAGCGACCAGGACCAGCATGACGATTGCGACGGGAAAGCCCTTATCCATAATCGATCCTTGACTGCGGTGCATAATGGCATGCACGCCTCGGTTGTGTGCGCGCCCGGAAGCGCGGATTTGGCCCGCTGATGGGGGTCTGGCGGGGCAAATGAAGTCAGCTATGTACGCCGGAGCAGAAGGCTTCGCAACCGGGTGGGATCGGCGCGGCGGTGCGGGGTGGGTTTACAGCGCGGTGCGCTGACTTGTATCGCAGGGTGATGATCCTGTTGCGCCATGGCCAGAGCGAATTTAATGTGCATTTCAGCGCCACCCGGCGCGATCCGGGGATTATCGATCCGGAATTGACGGCACTGGGTCATCAGCAGGCGGCGCAGGCGGCGGAGGCGCTGATCGTCGAGCCGATTTCGCGGATTATTGTGTCGCCTTATACCCGCGCTTTGCAGACGGCGGCGCCGCTGCTGGCGCGGTTGGGGTTGCGCGCCGAGATCGAGCCGCTGGTGCGCGAGCGATTCGCGTTCAAATGTGATGTCGGTCGGGCGCCGTCGTTATTGGCGGCGTCGTTCAGCGCGCATGGGTTTGAGCATTTGGCTGAACAATGGTGGCCGGAGACGTTGGAATCCGAGGCCTCGGTGATTGCGCGGGCTGATGCGTTTCGCGCGCAGATCGCCGCGCGGGATGATTGGGCCGAGACCGTGCTGATTAGCCATTGGGGATTTATTCTGGCACTAACCGGGCAATCGGTGATGAATGGTCAATGGATCCGATTTGATCCGCTGGCGCCGCCACCAGAGACGATTATCTGGCATCCGTAGAGTGCGATGCCGTCATGATTGATTGACATGTCGCTGTTACAAGCGGGCTTTATCGACGGACGACCGGAGGATGGCAAATCGGATGGATGGCGCGACAAGGCGGATCAGGCAGGGTGGGGTGCTGGCGGGCGGTTTGGGCTTGGCCGCACTTGGCCTGGTGAGTTGCACGGTCGGGCCGCGCTTTGATCCGCCGACCCTCAAGGTGCCGACCCGGTTTGTCGCCAGCAGCCGGGCCGCGCCAGCCTGGCCGAAGCCCGGCTGGTGGCGCAATTTTGGCTCGCCGGAGCTGGATCGGCTGATCGCGCAGGCGCGGCTGCATAATTTTTCGGTGATCGAGGCGGTCGATCAGCTCGAAGCGGCCAATGCGCAAATTCGTATTTCCGGCGCGCCGCTGTTGCCGAGCATCACCGGCTCGGGCAGCGGCAATTTCCAGCAACAAGGCTTGGGTGCGGCGAGTGCCGGGTCGAGCAGCGGCAACGGGTTTGGCGTAAGTCGGGGTTCGACGCTGACCTCGCATCATTATGATGGCTCGTTTTCGGCCTCCTATGAGCTGGATTTCTGGGGCAAGAATCGCGACGCGCTGCGCGCCGCGCAGGCGAATGCGGCGGCGGCGGCGTTCAATGAAAAAACCGTGGCGCTAACCGAAGAAGCGGCGGTGGCGAGCACCTATTTCCAGATGTTAGCCTATGAAGATCAGCTTGGCATCGCCGAGCAGAATTTACAGGCGGCTGAGGCGCTGCTCGCGCAGTTGCGGGCCGAATATCATGCCGGGATCATCGATCAGCCGACGGTGGCGCAGCAGGCGGCGCTGGTGGCGGCGCAGCGCGCGACCATCCCGAACCTGACCTCGGCCTTGCGCCAGCAGGCGATTGGTTTGGGGATTCTCACCGGTCAGGCGCCGGAATTTTTGAATGTGCAAGGTGGGTCGCTCGCGGATTTGCATGTGCCGACATTGCATCCTGGCCTGCCCTCGCAGCTTTTGGCGCGCCGGCCGGATGTGGCGGAGGCGGTGGCGAATTTGATCGCGGCCAATGATAATGTGCGCGGTGCGATTGCGGCGTTTTTTCCCTCGATCAGCCTGACCGGATCGACCGGTTGGCAGAGTGCGGCGCTGAATACGCTGATCGCGCCGGGCTCGTTGCTGCTCTCGGCGGCGAGTTCGATCAGCCAGCCGATTTTCGAGGGCGGCGCGTTGAGTGGCACCTTGGGCGTGGATCAGGCGACCTATCGCGAGGATGTGGCAAAATATGAGCAGACCGTGGTGCAGGCTTTTACCGATGTGGAAACCGCGATGACGGCTTTGCATTATGCGACGCGCCAGGAGCAGTTGCAGCGCGTGGCGGTGAGCCGCGCGCGAGCCGCGTTAGCAGGCGCCAAGGCACAGTTGAAGGCCGGGATTGTGGATGTGAGCATTGTGTTGAACGCGGAGCAGACCGTGTTATCGGACGAAAATACGCTGGTGCAGGCGCGACTGACGCGGTTTCAGTCGGCGGTGAATTTGTACAAGGCGATGGGGGGTGGTTGGACCGCTCAGCATAGTGCGATCAATCCCGCGCTCTATCAGATCGAGGCGGAGCGCTGACATGGCGGGACGGTGGCGGTGGATTGCGGGTGGGGTTGTCGCCGTGCTGGTGGCGATTGTGGTGGTCAGGCTGGTGGCGGGCGGTTCGGCGAAACATAAAATCAAGCAGGTGGTGATTCCGGTCAAGGTCGCGATGGTGAAGACGCGCACGGTGCCGGTTTATTTGACGGCGTTGGGCTCGGTGGTGCCGTATCGGACCGTGGTGGTGCAGCCGATGATCACCGGGCCGTTGCTGAAAGTGCTGTTCCATGAGGGGCAATTTGTCAAAGCGGGTCAGTTGCTCGCGCAAATCGATCCGGCGCCCTATCAGGCGGCGTTAGCGCAGGCCGAGGCCAGGCTGGCCCAGGATCAGGCCAGTGCGGCGAATGCCGGGTTGCAGGCGCGGCAATATGCCGCCCTGGTGCAGCAGAATTACACCTCCAAGCAACAGGCGGCGACGGCGCAGGCGACCTTGCTGGAGGCGGTGGCGCTGGTCCGCCAGGATCAGGCGGCGATCGAGACCGACAAGATCAATCTGGGCTACACCAAAATCCGCGCGCCGATTTCGGGAAAAACCGGAATTTTGCAGGTTAATGCTGGGAATATCGTCACGCCCAATTTGGCCAATGGGATTGTCACCATCAACACGCTGCAACCGGTTTCGGTGCAGTTCAGCCTGCCGCAGCAGGATTTGCCGATTTTGCGCGCGGCCCAGAGCAAAGGGCCGGTTACGGTGTCGGCGCGCGATGAAGGCGGGTCGGGCGCTCACGCGGTAGTTGATAACGGCGTGTTATCG
>JAJZEG010000042.1 GCA_021828605.1 Pseudomonadota bacterium
GGAGCATCGCGACCCATATGGCCATCGATTATCCGGTGGTGTTTGGCGCGTGGTTGGTGCTGCTGGCGAAAACGACGCTGGGCGTGCAGGCGGCGGGGGTGAGTGGGCTGGCTTTGGCTTTGGTGCTGATCGGGACGCTGATTTATGGGGTTGCCGGGTTGGTGCGTGGGGGAGCGGGGTCTGTTGATCAGTCGGTTTAGGCGAAGCTGCTGCGGGATAATCGGGGGTCGTAGAGCCAGCGTCGTTGTTTTTGGGCGGTGATGCGGGCCGCGTCAGGATGGGTCGGGTTGATGAGAATATTTTGTTCCTCGGGCACTAAGGCTGAGGGGACGATGAGCAGGCATGAGCTGCGGCTGCGAGCCCAGTTGGAGCCGAATTGCAGGCTGACCTGGCCGGGGGGTTGGGCGTCCCAGCCGATAGGTAGGGTTTTGGGTGTTGCAGTTTGGGCTTGGGTCCAGAGGTCCGTGGGGATGGTGATGGCGACCAGATAGCGATTGAGCGGCAGGCCGCCCGCATTGAGATGGACGATGGTTTCAAGGCAGGCCAATGCGCGGTTGCTGGAGGCGTAGAGGAGTGCCAGGCCGGGATGGTTCCAGCGTCCGCCGGTGGCTTTGGCGCCGGCGCCGGAAAGATCATCGGCCTGATAAAGGGGGGTGTCGGTGGCGATGCGCCAGATGATATGGCTCACGGCGGAGGTTGGATCACGCGTAGGCGCCGCTTTGCACCTGCGCGAGGGCGGTGGCGACCAGCCCCTGCCCTTCCATGGTGTCGAGCAGATCGGCGGGACGGGTGCCACCGAAGGCGGCGAGTGGTTCGGTGAGCCAGCGAGCGAGCCAGGCGCGGGCGTCAAATTCAGGGTCGGCGCCGGACTCTTCGAGCATGATTTCGACCTGACCGACCAGTTTGGCGAAGCCGATCACCCGCTCGCTCTCCTCGGGCGTGAGCAGATCACCTTGTTTGGCTTTTTTATTGACGGTGGCGGTGGCGAGATTGAGGGCCTTGAAGCCCGCCCCCTGGCTGATCGCGAGATCGGCGAACAGATGTTTCGCGTCGGCGGCACGAACTCGTTGTTTGATCAGGGAAATGCGCTCCCGTGGGGTCGCGCGGTACAATGTTTGGTATGCGAGATGGGACATGGAATGTGCTCCTGGGAGTAATTAATATGCGAGAATGAGCGGGAATGCAAGTGGAAGTGGCGGGCGTCATGACGATTTCGTTTGATATCGAACGAACCCGTGCCCATATCGGGGCGGCAACATTGTTTGAAGGAGTGAAAAATGGCGAAAATACTGGTTCTGTATTACAGTACCTGGGGTCATGTGGAGACCATGGCCGAGGCGGTGGCGGCGGGGGCGAAACAGGCGGGGGCCGAGGTGGTGGTCAAGCGGGTGCCCGAGACCATGCAAAGCGAGGCTTTGGCCGCGATTCATGCGAAGACCGATCAGGCGGCGCCGGTCGCGACGCCCGGTGAGTTGGCGGATTATGATGCGGTGATCTTCGGCACGCCGACCCGGTTTGGCAATATGTGCGGCCAGATGCGGACATTCCTGGATCAGACCGGGGCTTTATGGGCTAAGGGCGCGTTGATTGGCAAAGTGGGCTCGGTGTTTATTTCGACCGGCACCCAGCATGGTGGTCAGGAAACCACCATCACCTCGTTCCATACGACCTTGTTCCATCAGGGCATGGTGGTGGTGGGCGTGCCTTATTCCACGCCGGAACTGTCCAATATGAGCGAGATTAGCGGCGGCACGCCTTATGGCGCGAGCACGCTGGCGGGCAGTGATGGGTCGCGCAAGCCTTCGGCCAATGAATTGGCGATTGCCCGCGCGCAGGGCAAGCATGTGGCGACGATTGCGGCCAAGCTGCACGGATGATTGACAGCGACGACCCCCATCCTGGCTTTGACCAGGATGGGGTTAGCGGGTTGATCGAGTTAAGGCGACTTCATGCCGAGTGCGTGGCCCATGAAGCCCCAATTATCGGCGTCGTGGCGCAGATGTTTATGCACCGGCATATAGATGTGGCTGGTATGCAGCGCTGTATGCAGCAGAATCGGGTTCGGGCAGGATTGATCGCGCTGCA
The DNA here is from genome assembly GCA_021828605.1 of Pseudomonadota bacterium. The sequence goes on from JAJZEG010000042.1 coordinate 2,086, forward strand.
TCTGGGCCGCGAATTTATAGGCGTTGCTGGGGACCACCCGGTCATCATCGGTTGAGGTGGTGATCATGGTTGGTGGGTAGCACACGCCCTTATGCAGGTTTTGTAGCGGGGAATAGGCGTCGAGCCATTTGAAGTCTTTGGCTTTGGTCGCGGTGCCGTATTCCGAGATCCAATATTCGCCGCCGGAGAATTTCTCGAAGCGCAACATGTCGAGCACGCCATGGCCGATATAGACCGCGCCGAACAGATGCGGATGTTCGGTGACGCTGGCGCCGGTGAGCAGGCCGCCATTGGAATAGCCCATGATGCCGAGATGCGGGCTGGTCGTGTAGTGATGGTTGATCAGATAATGCGCGGCGTTGGCGAAATCATCGAACACGTTTTGCTTATGTTGCAGCATGCCCGCCTGATGCCAGGCCTGACCATAGACGCCGCCGCCGCGCAGATTGGCCAGGGCATAGACGCCGCCGAGACGCAGCCAGGTCGCGATGCTCGGGCTGAAATAAGGCGGGATGGTGACGTCAAACCCGCCATAACCATAGAGGATGGTTGGGTTTTTGCCGTTGAGCACAACGCCTTTGCGCGCGACGATGAACATCGGCACTTTGACCCCGCCGGTCGAGGGGTAGAATACCTGCCGCACCGTGTAATGGGCCGGGTTGAACGGCACATTGGGGCGAAAGAACACGGTTTCCTTGCCGGTCGCGACATTATAGCGGGCGATTTCACCGGGGCGCAGGAACGAGGTGAAGCCGAAATAGACGTGTTTTTTGGTGTTGCGGGCGGAGATGCCGCCGACGGTGCCGGTTTGGTCCGGCAGTTTGATCGGGCCGATCAGATGGCCGCCGGTGCTGTACAGATCGAGCCGCGCTTTATCGACCACCATGCGATGAACCAGGATTTTGCCGTCGGCCATGTGGGCGGAGTCGAGCACGGCATTGTTCTGCTGGGGCACCACCACCCGCCAATCGGCTGGCGCGGGGTGATAAATATCGACGGCGACGACGCGGCCGAGCGGGGCGTTGAGGTCGGTTTGGACGAAGACTGAATCGCCCTCGGTGCCGATGGGCGTGTAGGAGGCGTCATCCTTGATGAAAAGCGGGCGGATTTTCGCGCCGAGCTTAGGATGGTTGGGATTGCCGAGGGATGCGATGTAAAGTTCGTTGCGGGTGGTATGGAACGCGAGGGTGATAAAG
>JAJZEG010000246.1 GCA_021828605.1 Pseudomonadota bacterium
GACCGAGATTGCGACGGTGTTTTTGGACACGGAATTGCGGATCAAGTGGTTTTCGCCCGCGACCACGCAGTTATTCGAGTTGGTGTCATCGGATGTGGGCCGACCGATTGGCCATTTTGCCCGCAAATTTGCCGATGATAATTTGTTGAGTGATGGCGAGGCGGTGTTGGCCAAGCTGACCCCGATTGAGGCGGAAATTCGCAGCGACGCCGGCAAATGGTTTCTGCGCCGGATGCTGCCTTATCGCACCCGCGATAACCGGATCGCCGGGCTGGTGGTGACGTTTATCGATATTACCGAGAAATCGCGCGCGACGGCGGTGATTGATGAGGCGCGGCTCTATGCCGAGGCGATTGTGGCGACGGTTCGGCAGCCTTTGGTGGTGCTTGACGGCAATATGCGCGTGCGATCGGCCAATAAAGCGTTTTTCACTCTGTCAAACCTGGCGCCGGATCAGGTGAAGGGGCGCTTGTTATATGAGTTGGGTCGAGGCGAATGGAACCTGCCGACGCTGCGCCGCTTGCTGGAGGAGGTGCTGCCGAAGGACGAGCAGTTCGAGAATATCGAGATGGTGTTTGGGGCTGCCGGTCCTGGGCAACGGAGCTTCATTCTCAATGCCTGCAAGCTGGCGCGAATTGGTGACCGCGAAGAGCTGATTTTGCTCGCGATTGAGGAGAATACTGAACGCAAGCATCAAGGCGCCCATCAGGACATGCTGATCGACGAGTTGAACCATCGGGTTAAGAACGTGCTGACCACGGTGCAGGCGATTATGGCGCAAACACTCCGGCAAAGCCCGACGCTGGAGGAATTCAAAACGGCGTTCGAGGGACGGCTGCACGCGATTGCTCAGGCGCATAATTTGCTGGCCGACACTGAATGGGTGGGCACCGAAATCGGTCATTTGGTTGAGCAGACCCTGGCACCCTACCGGAGCGAAAACGCGACCCGGATTACCGCCCATGGTCCCCGGCTGATGATGCGACCGCAGGTGGGTGTTGCCCTGGTGATGGTGTTGCATGAGCTCGCGACCAATGCCGCGAAATATGGCGCGTTATCGGTGTCCGCCGGCAGGCTCGCGGTGAATTGGCATCGCGATGGCGATGGCAGTGCGGAGCGGATTCATCTGCGCTGGACCGAAATGGGTGGACCGGTGGTCAAACCGCCAACCCGGCGCGGCTTTGGCACCAAGCTGATTGAGCGCAGCACCACCCATGAACTCGGCGGTGAGGCGCGGTTGGATTATTTGGCAGAAGGGCTGCGGGCCGAGTTGATTTTCCCTTGGGCCGGATCGCGGTCAGAGTTGGCCGGCAATGATTGAGCGGGGGGTGAACGCGACCGAGGCTTTGGCCGGTTTGCGGATATTGGTGGTCGAGGACGAGGTGATGGTGGCGATGATGCTGGAGGACGTGTTGAAGGATTTCGGCTGCCACGTCGAATTGGCCCCCAGCATCGAGACGGCGTTAGCACTGATTAACCACGTGACGCTGGATGGCGTGCTGTTGGATATGAATTTGCAGGGTCGGAAAACGGTGGTTATCGCCGAAGATTTGGTCAAGCGCGGGGTGCCGTTTTTGCTGGTGACCGGTTATGGCGTGGGGAGCGATGAGTCGCCGGCGATTAAGGGCGCGCCGCGCTTACAAAAGCCGTTCAGCCTCAGAGCCTTGGCGCAGAAAATGACCGAGGCGTTCGCAACCGGCCCCGGTGCGAAACAAAGCGATGGATGAGCGGCAAGCTTTGGTCCGGCCGGATATTGTAGTCATCGGGGCGTCGGCCGGCGGGTTGGAGCCGTTAAAGCAGCTGATGTGCGATTTTCCCGATGATTTGGCGGCGACGGTTTTTATCACCGTTCATACCGGTCCGCATCGCAGCCTGCTGCCCGATATTTTGAATTATTGCCACGCTCTTCCCGCCCGCCATCCCGCCAATGATGAACGCATTGAACCGCGCCATATTTATGTGGCGCCGCCGGATATGCATCTGCTGATCGAGGGCGATCAGGTTAAATTGTCGCGCGGGCCCCGGGAAAACCTGACCCGCCCGGCGATTGATCCGATGTTTCGCTCGGCGGCGCACGCCTATGGCGCAAGGGTGATTGGGATTATATTGTCGGGTGGGCTCGGCGATGGCACGGCGGGATTGGCGGAAATCAAACGCTGTGGCGGCATCACTTTGGTCCAGGACCCGGCGGAAGCGCAGGACTCCAGCATGCCTCATTCCGCCTTGCAGCATGTTACGATTGATTATTGCTTGCCCGTTCAGGGCATCGCGGCGCTGCTGTTGCAGCTATTGGGCCGGACCGAAAAATTGCCCGATCCCGTCGCGCGCGATCACCCTCCACAGCCGCGAGAGAAAGTCATGTCCGGCGACTATTCATTGATGCCCCCCAAGTCATTGATTTGCCCCGATTGCGGCGGTGCGCTGAGCGAATCCAACATCGGGGCGATGCCCTATTATCGCTGCCATATCGGGCATTCTTTCTCCGCAGCCGACATGGAGGCCGGCCAATTCAATGAGATGGAACGCGCTTTGGAAGTCGGATTTCGCATCATGGCCGAGCGGGTCGCGCTATGCCGTCGGTTCAGAAAAATGGCTGATGAAACCGGCAACACCAGGCAAAGCGAGGACTGGCAAACAGCCGAAGCCCAGGCCAGCGAACGCGCCGTGACGCTAAGACGGTTTTTGGATCAAAGCTGGCTCCGGCCCTCGCCGGTCGGGGAGTGAGAAATAGGAAAGGATAAGGCAAGGGGCTCCGCCCCTTGACCCCGGCAAAGGCGAGCCTTTGCAATCCATTCGTTTTAGGGTTGGGGAGGGCGATCCAGGCACGTGCCGGGGATAGGCTTCGGCATCGCCCTCCCCAACCCTAAAACGCAAAACGGGTTCTAAGGGCTCAGCCCTTAGCGGGTCCAGGGCGGAGCCCTGGCCTTCCCTTGCCTATCCCCCTGCCCGGCTCAAGCGCCGAGTAATTTAACCAAATCAAGCGCAAGTGTCGGCGTATCAATCGGCAAACGGGTAAAACCATGATGGCGATAAAACGCTTCCGCAGCCGGGGAAATCGCATGAACAATCACCAGGCGCGCGGAAACTTCCGTCGCCGCGCGGCGTGAGCGGTTCAGCGCATCGGCCAGCATGGCCTGGCCCAGCCTTTTGCCTTGCCAGGCAAGGTCAATCGCCAGTCGGCCCAGAATAACCGCCGGAATCGCTACGGGCATGTTCCGCCGCATCGAACCGATAACCTCGTGGGCCAAAATCTGCCCCATGCT
>JAJZEG010000223.1 GCA_021828605.1 Pseudomonadota bacterium
TCATATCGGACCTTCTGCGTCGAAAAGTGATTTTTAAGCCGAGTAATAATGTGGAGGCGTATTTACGCTATCAGCGCGATAAGATTTGGGACAGGAAAGTCGAACGTAAATTGGTTTATACCGCAAAAATTTTATTGATATTGTCAGGCCCTTGCTCATTTATTTTTGTATTGGCATCATATCTCATGACATCTCACACTATTTTTCATGGTAATATTTTTAAATTTGAAAAATTAAAAATAATGTTTTATTTATCTCCGCACAATTTTTTACCGAACTACAGAAATAAAATTATTATTACTGGTGGTATTTTAGGAACTTACGCTAGATTACTACTGGTTTTTTCATTTTTTTACTTCATGATTACTTTAAACTTTGTTTTCTCCACCTTTTTTGCGCAAAATTTTATAAAATTTTATAGAATTAGATTGTATTACGTGTTTCATTTTAGAGACCGATTTGTATCGGAAAGATTTGTATCAATATTCCGTAAATCCAAAATTTTGTTTGCGGCAATGCCAATATCAATTTATTTATTTGATTCTATTATACTTTTAGATAAAAATATCTCATCAATTAATACATTTTTCGACAGTATTTTTGTGCAATATGGACTAATTATACCTTTTATTTTTTCATTTATTTCTTATTTAATGTTTGTTTGCGCCGTTTGTTTTCAAAACTTAAGCAGCAAAACTGCTGGTAACAATTAGTATCCGTTCCCACTAAATGCCATCCGGCTCTTACGTGCCGTTCTGCTCAACCGGCAGATTTTAGATAGGCCACGACGGCGCTGATCATTACCGGATCTAATCGCTTGCCCGCAGGCGCTGGATTTAACATCTCTGGTTTTGTGTGGACCGCCGTGAGCATGTGACTCATGGTTGGAATCACCCGCAACGTGGCATTGATCGCGTTGGCGTTTTCCAGTGATCTACCATTCCAGGGTAGCACCTGGATGTCGTTTCCGCCCTGAATGATGAGGGTTGGTACGCGGATGGTTTTCATCAACGCCGTGGGGTCGGCAGCAAACTCGCTTTTGAACAACGGCAGTGCGCGCTGCTGACAGAACAAATGAGCAACCGGAAAATTTTTCAAGAAGCCTGCCGGTAGCCGCAAGGTGGTTCCCTTGGCTTCGAGGATATAGTGGTTGAGCCTGTTGGCATCGGTTTGAATGCTGTTGATCCGAGCGGCGCTTGCTCCACGCAAGCTTGCCTGATCGGCCATTTGGGTTGCTAAAATTTTTGCGAGCGGCGCGCCTGGCGCTTCCAGCAGGACCATCCGCGCCGGGCTAATCAGCCCATGGCTTACCGCATAGGGCGCGATTAACCCTCCCTCGGAATGGCCCATCAGCACCAGTGGCAGGTGATGGAACGCGTTTTGCTTCGACATCCATGAAAACCAGACAGCAGCGGCCTCGGCATATCCGCGTAAGGTTAATAGAGGCGGGTGTTTCTCGACGGTCGGGCTGATGCTCGGCTTGTCGTAACGGACCATCGCGTAGCCACGGGCGGCAAGATCAAATGCAAGCTGCTTGTAGATATAATCCCTGGGTAAAAGCGGATTGTTGCCGTTGGCATCGGTTGGCCCGCTGCCCGGGATGAGCAGGATGGCGCCGCGTAATTTCCGGGTTCGTGGCAGCGACAGCACCCCGCGCATGCTGCGCCCCAGCGCAAGCTGATGGAGGTGAATGAGCTGAACTTGATTGGCCCGGCTGGAAAAAAAGACTTGTAACCGCGTGCGGGGTTTTACCGGTGCCGGCGCCACCTTTAATCCGTCGCGCATGACCGATATCGGCCCCTGATTCATCGCCAGCAAATCATGGCGCTTCGGTGTGCACCATAGGGTCAATAGGAGCCTGCCATTGAGCCGCACCTGCACCGGAATCGCCCGCAACGGCTGCGCACCATGATACCAATGTTTCGCTTTCCCAGGCGTTAGGACCGCACTGAACCAATGGTCGGTCAGGGGCATAAAAATCCGTTCATCGGCGGGGTGGTCGCCATCCAGGCCAAACAACATGGCTTGCAGGCTGTTCAGGAGATTGTTGCCGAGGATATAGACCGATGGATTGGCACCGGAAATTTGTGCGTGCAGCGCTTGGACATGACCATCCTTGTCGATGCTTCCGGTGCTGTTTCGGCCGTGGACCCGGATGGTCAAACGATAGGCGCCACCAATCCCTGTGCCATGTTGCGTATAAACTATGGTGCTGCCGTTCTCGTTCGATTGAAGATCACTGTTGATGGCGGTGATGGTTTCAGCACCCTGTTTCAGGGTTGTGGTCGCGTCAATCGCCCTGCCGGAGGCCGATTTCTCGACCGAGAGTGTCATGTCGCCTTGGATCGAATTCGGTGCTTGCAACCGGTAGTGCCATAGCGCCGCTGGCCCGGCCTGGGCGTCAGTCAGATATGGAAATACAAAGAGGAGCGAAACCGCGATGATCAAGTAACGCATGAAAACTCCTGGTGGCGGGATAAATAAAAATGCTCAATCTACGTGGCGGACCGGTTATAGATTACTGACCAGCAGGGCGACTCGCAAGCATTTCATGAAAAGCGATGCTGGCGCGGCAGGGGGTCGTGGCGTTTCTGACGCTTGCACGCTGAGCCGAGTATGACGATAATCGGGTTCGGAAGGGAGCCTGGTCGTGGCTGACGATGATATACCCGCTATTGCGATTGCCGAGGATGTCGCGCGATTGGCGAACGTCTCGCTGTCTGCGGTGTCGCGCGCTTTTACGCCGGGTGCCAGCGTGGCGCCGAAGACGCGGGCGCGGATTATGGCGGCGGCGGCGGATGTGGGCTATCGGCCCAATATGATCGCGCGCTCGCTGATGCGCGGGCGCTCGCATATTGTCGGTGTCGGGGTGGGGAATCTGACCAACCCGTTTTTGAGCGCGGCCCTCGATGCGCTGACGATCAGGCTGACCAAAGTGGGGCTGCGCCTGCTGCTGTTCAGCACCGACGAGGCCTCGATCGTCAACGCCACGATTGAGGATTTGGTGCAATATCGGCTCGATGCGGTGATTCTGCTCGCGGTCGCGCCGTCGCCGCATCTGCTGGAGGAATGTGCCCGCGCCCGGGTGCCGGTTATTTTGTTCAACCGGCGCGGCGAGGCGGGGGGTGCGACCTCCGGCGTGACCGGTGATAATGACGGCGGTGCCCGCTCGGTGGCGGCGTTTCTGGCGGCGGGTGGGCATCGGCGCTTCGCGTTCATTGCCGGGCTGGACGCCTCGCTCGCGAGCCGCGAGCGCGAGGCC
>JAJZEG010000294.1 GCA_021828605.1 Pseudomonadota bacterium
GATGAAGCAGGTTGCCGGTAAGATTAAATTGGAGCTGGCGCAATATCGGGAAATGGCGGCGTTTTCGCAATTTTCCTCGGATTTGGACGCGGCGACGCAGAAATTGCTAGCGCGCGGCGCGCGGTTGACCGAGTTGCTCAAGCAGCCGCAATTCAGCCCGATGGCGGTTGAGGAGCAGGTTGTGTCGTTGTTCATTGGGACGCGCGGCTATTTGGACGCGATCGCGATCAACCGGGTTGGTGATTTCGAGCGGTTATTATTGGCGGAGTTGCGCGGCGATGGGGCGGCGATTCTGGCCTCGATCAGGAATGATCGGGAGTTGAAGAAAGACACTGAGGCGAAATTGACTGATTTCGTTGAGAAATTTGCGAAAACCTTCGCATAAGGTGCCGGTTCAACCATGCCTAGTTTAAAATCGCTTCGCACTCGGATTGGCAGCGTCAAATCGACGCAAAAAATCACCAAGGCGATGAAAATGGTGGCGGCTGCGAAACTGCGCCGGGCGCAGGCGCAGGCGGAGGCGGCGCGGCCTTATGCGGCGCGGATGGCCGAGATGATGGCCGCACTGGCGGCGGGGGCTTCAGAGAATCCTGATGCGCCAGCTTTGCTGGTGGGCACGGGCCAGGACCGGACGCATGTGCTGGTGGTGATGACTGCGGATCGCGGCTTGGCCGGGGCGTTTAATACCCAGGTGGCGCGCGCGGCGCGGTCGCAGGCTTTGGCGCTGGAGGCGGCGGGCAAGAAGGTCAAGATTTTTGCGGTGGGCCGCAAGGGGCGCGATTTTCTCAGGCGCGACATGGCGGACCGGATGATCGGTGATGTCAATTTTGTCGGGCGCAAGAGCATCGAGTTCGCCGATGCCGAGGCGATTGCGCAGCGTTTGGTGGCCGAGTTTGAGGCTGGTGGGTTTGATATTTGCACGCTGTTTTACAATCATTTTGTCTCGGTGATTGCGCAGCGCCCGACCAGCATGCCGTTGATCCCGACCCATCAGCCGAGCTTGGCGAATGATAATCAGCGCGGCGCGCCCAATGCGGCGCCACATGCAGCATCCGATGCGGCACCTGATGGCGCGAGCGAGGCTTATGAGATTGAGCCCGATGATGGTGAGGTGTTGGAAGCCTTGTTGCCGCGTAATTTGGCGGTGCAGATTTATCGGGCCTTGCTCGATAGTGCGGCGGGTGAGCATGGCGCGCGGATGACCGCGATGGATAATGCCAGCCGCAATGCGGGCGATATGATCAATCGGTTGACCTTGAACTATAACCGCACCCGCCAGGCGAATATCACCCGTGAATTGATCGAGATTATCTCCGGCGCAGAAGCGCTCTGACACAATCGCAGGACTGACAGGAAACCGCGACATGACCAAAAATATGACCGGCCGGGTTACGCAAATTATGGGACCGGTGGTGGATGTGCAATTCGAAGGTGAATTGCCGTTTATTTTGAACGCCTTGGAAGCCAAAATTGGCGATCGGCGCCTGGTGCTCGAAGTGGCGCAGGAAATTGGCGAGCGCACGGTGCGCTGCATTGCCATGGACAGCACCGATGGGCTGGCGCGCGGGGCGGCGGTGTCGGATACCGGCAATTCGATTGAAGTGCCGGTGGGGCCGGAGACTTTGGGGCGGATTTTGAACGTGATTGGCGAGCCGATTGATGAGCGCGGGCCGATTGGCGCCAAGCAATCGATGCCGATCCATCGCGATGCGCCCGCCTTTGATGAACAATCGACCTCGGCTGAAGTGCTGGTGACCGGCATCAAGGTGGTGGATTTGCTTGCTCCTTATTTGAAGGGTGGCAAGATCGGGCTGTTTGGCGGCGCGGGTGTGGGCAAGACCGTGCTTATTCAGGAATTGATTAACAACATCGCCAAAGGCCATGGCGGCGTTTCGGTGTTTGCCGGGGTGGGCGAGCGGACCCGCGAGGGCAATGATCTCTATCACGAGATGATCGATGCCGGGGTGATCAAGCTCGGCGAGAACACCACCGAGGGCTCGAAAGTGGCGCTGGTTTATGGCCAGATGAATGAGCCGCCGGGTGCGCGGATGCGGGTGGGCTTGTCGGGCCTGACCATGGCTGAGTATTTCCGCGACCAGGAAGGGCAGGATGTGCTGTTCTTTGTGGATAATATTTTCCGCTTTACCCAGGCGGGCGCTGAGGTTTCGGCGTTGCTCGGGCGTATTCCCTCGGCGGTGGGCTATCAGCCGACCTTGGCCACTGATATGGGCGCGTTGCAGGAGCGGATTACCTCAACCAAAAAAGGCTCGATCACCTCGGTGCAGGCGATTTATGTGCCTGCCGATGACTTGACCGATCCGGCACCCGCGACCTCGTTCGCGCATTTGGACGCGACCACGGTGTTGAACCGGGCGATTTCGGAAAAGGGAATTTATCCGGCGGTCGATCCGCTGGATTCGACCTCGCGCTCGCTCGATCCGATGATTGTTGGCGAGGAGCATTACAACACCGCGCGCGACGTGCAGAAGATTTTGCAAACCTATAAGGGCTTGCAGGATATTATTGCGATTTTGGGCATGGATGAATTGTCCGAAGATGATAAATTGATTGTGGCACGGGCGCGTAAAATTGAGCGTTTCATGTCGCAGCCTTTCCATGTCGCGGAAGTGTTTACCGGCTCGCCGGGGATTTTCGTGCCGCTGGCCGACACGGTGCGCAGCTTCAAGGCGATTTGTGCGGGTGAGTATGATCATCTGCCGGAAGCGGCGTTTTATATGGTCGGCACCATCGAGGATGCGGTGGCCAAGGCCGATCAAATGAACGCCAAGGTCTGAGCGGGTCATGCCGGTTTCCCTCGATATTTTGAGCCCGGAGCGCCGCTTGCTCACCCAGAATGTGGATATGGTGGTGATCCCGGGGGCGGAGGGTGACATTGGTGTGTTGCCTGATCATTCCAAGCTGATCACGGCTTTGCGCACCGGGCTGATTGATTTATATCAAGGAAATCAGATGGTGGACCGGTTTTTGGTGCAAGGCGGTTTCGCGGAAATCACCGAAACCCAATGCACCGTGTTGGCCGATGCGATTTTGCGCCCCGGTGATTTGGCCGAGCCGGGGCTGCGCGCCTGGCTCGCTGAGGCCGGGATGGAGCAGGCCGATATTACCGCGACGTTGGGGCTGATTGCCGCGACACCGGCGAGTGTGGCCGGTCATGCGGCGTCGCGGGCTGATCTCGCACCTTGATCGGTCGGGTCGGCACCGGTTATCCGGGCGCCGAATGATGGTGTGGCGATGATG
>JAJZEG010000304.1 GCA_021828605.1 Pseudomonadota bacterium
TACCAGCCAACCCGCTCGTTTCATCATTATCATGCCAAACTCTCCAACCACCGCGCTGCCGCCTGCGCCACCAAATCCGGCGCCGTCCCGCCAAAACTCCGCCGCGATGCCACCGACGCCTCAACACTCAGCACCGCAAATACCGCCTCGCTCAAGCGCGGCTCAATCGCCTGCATCGCCGCCAGCGGTAAATCAACTAAATCCACCCCCGCCTGCTCCGCCGCCGCCACAATCCGCCCGGTCACATGATGGGCGGTGCGAAACGCCAATCCCAATTCGCGCACCAGATAATCCGCCAAATCGGTCGCTGTGGCATAATCCGCCCCCGCTTGCGCGCGCAACCGCGCCGGATCGGGCTGCATATCGCGCACCATCCCGGTCATCGCCGCCACCACCAATTCCGCCGCGTCAAACCCGGCAAAGGTCGCTTCCTTGTCATCCTGCATATCCTTGGCATAAGCCAAAGGCAGACCTTTCATAATGGTCAGCAGCCCGACCATGGCGCCAAAAATCCGCCCGGTCTTGGCGCGCACCAATTCCGCCGCATCCGGATTGCGCTTTTGCGGCATAATCGACGAGCCGGTCGAATAGGCATCCGACAAGCGAATGAACCGAAACGGCGCACTGGACCAAATCACGATTTCCTCGGCAAACCGTGACAAATGCATCGCCAAAATCGACAAAGCCGCTAAAAACTCAAGGGCAAAATCCCGATCCGACACGGCATCCAACGAATTCGCACACGGCGCATCAAAGCTTAGCGCCTGCGCGGTCATCATCCGGTCGATTGGGAAACTGGTCCCCGCCAAGGCCGCAGCCCCCAAGGGCGACTGGTTGAGCCGGACCCGCGCATCCGCCAACCGCCCCCGATCACGCGCCAGCATTTCGACATAGGCCAGCAAATGATGGCCAAACGTCACCGGCTGCGCCGATTGCAAATGGGTGAAGCCCGGCATGATCGTCGCCGCCTGCTCCGCCGCCCGCTCGGCCAGGGCGCGCATCAAATCGGCCAAGGCTGCATCCAGCGTATCAATCGCGCCGCGCACCCACAGCCGAAAATCGGTCGCCACCTGATCATTACGACTACGCGCGGTATGCAGCCTGCGCCCGGCCTCGCCAATCCGCGCGACCAACGCGACCTCGATATTGGTGTGAATATCCTCAAGCGCCGGATCAAACCCGAACGCACCCGCCGCAATCTCCGCCTCAATCGCGCGCAATCCCTCGGCAATCGCCACCCCATCCTCAGCGGCAATAATCCCCTGCGCCGCCAGCATCGCGGCATGCGCGGCACTCCCGGCAATATCCTCGCGCCACAGGCGCTGATCGACCGCGAGCGAGCCGTTAATCGCCTGCATCACGATATCGGGACCGCCGGCAAACCGCCCACCCCATTGCAGTTTCTGCGCCGAGCCGCCACCATGACCACCAGGAACGGCACGCTCAGGACTCGCCGACTTCGAGGATTCACTATCCATGACCACCACGCTCTCCCGCCGCACACTCGCGCGTTGCACCCTCGCCACCTTGGCCGCAGGCACCATCCATCCTGCTCTAGCGGCGCCAGTCCGGTTCAGCAAATCCGCCCTCGACAGCGCGCAACTCCCCGATGCCGCCTCCGGCTGGAACCAGACCATGCCGGTCCCGCCACCGAAATTTCATTTCACCGACCCAAAAGGCCGCCGCCTGACTCTCGCGGACTATAAAGGCACCGGCCTGATCGTGAATTTCTGGGCCACCTGGTGCCCGCCCTGCCGCGCCGAACTGCCCACTTTGCTCGCGCTGAACCAAAAACTGCACGGCACCGGCATTCGCGTTCTGTTGATTTCCGTCGATTCCTACGGGCTTGACGTCGTCCGCCCCTATTTCCAGCGCCATCACATTACCGGCGTGCCAATGCTCACCGACTCCAATTCCAGCGCCCTCATTGCCTTCGACACCAGCGGCATCCCGTTTACCGCCGTGGTCAATCGCGACGGTCTGGTCGCCGCCACGCTCGAAGGTGCGGGCGATTGGAACACCAAAACCACCCTCGCCGCGATCAAAAAAATCATGGGCCCGCCGCTCACCAAGCCGAAGCCGAAATCCCAGATCCCCGCCCCCAAACCCGCATGACCCCCAAATGACTAACGCAGCCCGCTGCACCCTGCGCCCCGCGACAAGTGCTGACGCCCCCGCCCTCGCCGCCATTCGCAACCTGCCCGCCGTACGCCACGGCACCCTGGCTTTACCGTTTCGCAGCATTAGCGATACCGAAGCCTATATCGCCAAACTGAGCGCGCAGGATTATTTGCTGGTCGCCGAGCAATCCGGGATTGTCGCAGGCGCTGCCTCGCTTAATCGGTTCTCCGGTCGCCGCGCCCATACCGGCAGCCTCGGCATCATGGTCGCTGATCCCTATCACAGCCAAGGCATCGGCACTGGCTTGCTCACCGCCCTGCTCGATCTCGCCGATCACTGGCTTGGCCTCACCCGCCTCGAACTTCATGTCTTCGCCGATAATCACCGCGCCATCGCGCTGTATCAACGGCTCGGCTTCGTCAGCGAAGGCTGCGCGCGCAATTACGCGCTCCGCGACGGTGCGCTCACCGACAGCCTCGCCATGGCCCGCCTGCGCGCACCACCCCGCCTTACCGCCTGACCAAACACGCCGTTACCTCGATCTCGATTTTCACCCGCTCATCGATCAACCCCGCGACAAACATCGTCGCTGCCGGTCGGACCGTGCCAAAATAGCGCCGCAATACCGGCCAGCACGGCTCAAAATCCGCCGGGTTCGGCAAAATATAGGTCACCCGCACAATATCGGAAAAATCAGCCCCCGCCTCAGCCAATGCCTGCCCGATATTGCGCAGCGCCTGCTCGGCCTGTGCCGCCACATCCGGGGCGATGGTCATGGTCGCATAATCAAAGCCAGTGGTGCCCGACACAAACACCAAATCCCCTTCCACCACCGCCCGCGAATAGCCGATTTCCGCCTCGAACGACGATCCTGAACTAATCAATTTGCGCATCAATCCCCCATCGCCGCGAACTCTAAACCGGCAGCTCGATGCGTGCCCGCAAGCCGCCCAACGGGCTATCCTCAAGCACCAGCGCGCCGCCATGGGCGGTAATAATATCCAGCGCAATCGCCAACCCCAACCCGGTCCCCACCGCCGAGCCGCTCTCGAATGGCCGCATCATCCGTGCGCGCCGATCCGCCGGAATCCCCGGCCCATCATCATCCACCACAATCCGCACCG
>JAJZEG010000038.1 GCA_021828605.1 Pseudomonadota bacterium
CGCAACTTCAATCCGATCATGGCGACCGCTGCGAAAATCACCGTGGCCCAGGTCGAACATCTGGTCGAGCAGGGCACGCTCGATGGCGATCACATCATCACTCCCGGCATTTTCGTCAAACGGCTGATCAAGCTCGGCACCGTGACCAAGCAGATCGAACAACGCACCACCCGCAAACGCGCATAGGATTTCATCATGCCTTGGACCCGCGATCAAATGGCCGCGCGCGCCGCGCGCGAATTGCAAGATGGTTTCTACGTCAATCTCGGCATCGGCATCCCGACTTTGGTCGCCAACCACATCCCGCCCGGCATTTCGGTGCAGCTCCACTCGGAAAACGGCATGCTCGGTATCGGCCCGTTCCCCTATGAAGGCGAAGAGGATGCCGATCTGATCAATGCCGGTAAGCAAACCGTCACCGCTCTGCCCACCACTAGTTTTTTCGATAGTGCCGCTTCCTTCGCCATGGTGCGCGGCGGTCATATCGACATCTCAATCCTCGGCGCCTTGCAGGTCGCTGAAAATGGCGATTTGGCGAACTGGATGATCCCCGGCAAAATGGTCAAAGGCATGGGCGGCGCGATGGACCTGGTGGCGGGCGTGCCGCGGGTGGTGATCCTGATGGAACATACCGCGAAAGGCGAGCCGAAAATCCTGAAATCCTGCAATTTGCCGCTCACCGGCAAGGGCGTTGCCAACATGATCGTCACCGACATGGCGGTGTTCACCATCAACCAAGCGCAAACCCCATCCCTCACCTTGATCGACAAACCCGACGATGTGACCATTGAGGCGATCCGTGCCGCGACCGAGGCCGAGTTCAGCGTCGCGTTATAAATCAGGGCAATAATGGGCGCCAAACCCTGATCGATTAAGCGCGATCAGGGTTTATCCAGCTCTTTCAAGCCATTTCAGGAATCCACTAACGCCTGTTTGCGCGACGCAACCGGCTGTGGCGCCCGGTGTTGCCGCAAATTATCAAAGCTCTGATCGGTCAAATCCGGCCAGCCCAAGTCGCGCAGCCGTTCGGCCAACACGTTCCGGTAGGTTTCGGAATGGACGTAATTGGCGTGGCGGGGACTATCGACATAGGTTTTGCCGCCGCGCAAATCCGGAAAGTCATTTTCCCGTCGCCGTTGCAGGCGTTCTCGATGGATGCCGGTTTCATGCGCATGAATATCAGCGACAATATATTGCGCCATGTCGTCAAAGCGCCGGTAGCCCGCATCGGCAAATTCAACGAAGCCGAGCACATACAGGCTATCGAGCGTGCGATGGACCATGCCCAAATAAAGCTGCGGTCGGCCTTGGTGCCACTCAAACAAAGCCGGATCGATGAAAGGCAGCCGGTAATCATAGCCGGTGGCGAGCAACACCAAATCAATTTCGGCTTCGCTGCCATCGGTAAATATCACGGTATCGCGGGTGAAGCGGGCAATGTCGGGCTTGGCGATAATATCGCCATGGGCCAGCCGGTTCAGGATTTCGGTGTTCATAATCGGATGGCTGGCCAGCGCGTCATGATCCGGCTTCGGCAGGCCGAGTCGGGTTAAATCGCCATTCAGCGTATCGAGAATTTCATTAACATCCCCCGATATCGCCACCCCACGCGGCGGCATCACCGTGCCCGAGAACAGCACATCGGTTGGAATCCCGAACATATGTTTGGGCACGAACCGATAACCCCGACGCAGGCTGATAAAGGCGGCATCGGCGCTGCGCGCGGCATCACAGGCGATATCAGCGCCGGAATTGCCGCAGCCAACCACCAATACCCGGCGCCCTTTGAGTTCGGCGGACTCCCGATATGAAACCGTGTGGCGAATCGGATGCGCGAATTCCTCCATCCCCGGCCAATGCGGGGCATTCGCGTGCCAGGTCACGCCGGGCACGGCAATGACCCCGGCATAATGCCGGGTTTCGCCGGTCGAGAGCGTAACCTCCCAACCTTGTGCGCCCGCGCCCCCTGCCACCGGTTCGGCGCGCACCACCTCGGTATTGAAGGTGATAGGATCATAAAGTCCGAACGCGCGGGCAAAATCGCGCACATAGGCCAGAATTTGCCGGTGCGATGGATAGTCTGGATAATCGGCGGGCATCGGAAAGCCATAGAAATACGACAAAAATTTCGATGAAATGAAATGCGCACTATCATAAATCGGGCTGCCCGCATTAGCGGGATCCCAAATCCCGCCGACATCGCTATGGCGCTCAAATTGGTCATAGGGAATCCCCTCGCGGCGCAGCGCGCGCGCCATGATCAACCCGGCTGGCCCCGCGCCCACCACGCAATAACGGCGCTGATAATTCGCCACCTTCACCGCCGCACGCGCCGTCACCACCCGCCGCTGGGCGCTGGCCACCCGCGCATATAAATCAGGACGGCGACGACGCAGGATCACCGCATAAATCACCGAAAACCCAGCCAATACCAGCAGACTCGCCGGCAGCAACGCGATCAGGCGGCTGGATGACCCGGTAAGCGCTTGGTAATTCACCAGCATCAGCACCAGAAATACGCTCAGCCCCAAAGCCCCCAGCGCAGGCAGGATTTTGGTAAACCACAGCCCCGCTCCTGGTTTTTTCCGATAGAAAAACGGCACCGCCAACGCGCAGCCAATTTGCATCACCACGATCCCGATGGTGCCCAGCCCGATCGCGGCGATGGCAATGCCGGTATAAGGGCTGATCCCAACCAGCCCGAGGCCCAGCACCAGCACCAGCTCGACCCCGGTCATCAACAGGCTGCCGCTATGCGGCGAATGATGCACCGGATGGAACCGCGCGAGAGGCGCTGGCAACAGCCCATCACGCGCGAGCGCAAACACATAGCGGCTGCTGGCATTATGCAAAGCGAGGAAGGTCGCGAGCACCGAGGTCACAAAAAACGCCCCCATCGCGGTCACCAGCCCCGAGCCGCCCACTTGCCCGGCCAGGGTCAACAGTAAATTCCCGCCCTGCGCGCGGGCAAGTTGCTGCAAATCCGGGATGCCCGCGCTGCCGATCATGATCCACACGGTAATTAAATAAAACACCCCAATCGAGACCAGCGAAATCAGCGTGGCGCGCGGAATTGATCGCTCCGGGTCCGTGGTCTCCTCGCCATAGAGCGCCGCCGATTCAAACCCGATGAAACTGGTCACCGCAAACGGCAGCACCCCGCCGAAATCGAGCCGCCAGAAACTGCCGATGTGCCATACCCTCAGCGGCAGCGCCGCTACGCCATGATGCAGCAGCGCCAGCACGTCGAAAGCGGCGAGCACGCCGAATTCGGCGATCATCAAAAACGCGAGCAATTTGGCCGACAGATCGAGCGAGCGGTAGCCCATCACCCCGATCAGCACGATGCCGCCGAACGCACAGGGGATCCAGGGCACGGTGACGCCGACCTGGCCGAGCAGCAGCGTCATGAAATAGCCGAACGCCGCGCCGATCCCGACCGTGTAGCTGCCATAGGCCAGCACCGCGCAATAGGCGGCGGCAATCGCGGGGATTTTGCCCAGGCCTTGGCCGATATAGGTATAAAACGCGCCGGTCGACACAATCTCCCGGCTCATCGCGGTATAGCCCGCCGCAAAACAGAGCAGCACCGCCATGGTCACCAGGAAGGCCAGCGGCATCCCCACGCCATCGGCCTGCGCGAAGGCGAGCGGCATATTGCCAATCATCGAGGCCAGAGGCGCTGCGGCGGCGACCACCAAAAACACCACGCGCGCGGTGGTCAGCGCCTTGAATGTCGACTTTGTCGATGACGGAAATTGGACAAGATCCGACTTACTCGCCATGAAAATACCTCACCTGCGAAACCCCACTTTGATAGATTCTTGATCCTGAGCCGATAAAATCGAGCATTGCTCGGATCAGTTTTTTGGTTTACCGATCAATGCTCGGGTTTGCAAGAATATTGTATGATTTTGTCAGTATCCCCAGAAAGGCCAAATCTTGAGCAGCAAACCGCCTAGCATATCGACCCCAGTCGCCCGGTCAGACGCGCAGCAAAAAACCATGGCGCGCAGCCTGCCGCGTCAGGAGCGGTCGCATATCCGGGTGGCGGCGCTGCTTGATGCCGCTGAATCGGTGATTGTCGATGTCGGGGTTAGTGCTTTGAGCATGCGGGAGGTCGCCCGCCGCGCCAAGCTGCCCATCGCTTCGGTCTATCACTATTTTCCGGCCGCCAGCGCCATCATTCGTGCGCTGGCTGATCGCAATCTGAACGGCTTGCGTCTGGTGCTTGATGCCCGATTGCAGGCACGGCTGCACGCCGTACCTGATGGGCAAGCCGTCGACGCGCTGACTCTGGTGATCGATGACATGGTGGCCCTGATCCGGGCCACACCCTCGATCCCGGCAATCTGGAACGGGCTGCGCGCCAACCCAGCCCTGCGGGCTCTGGATATCGAGGATACGTTCAAAAATGCCCTTTATCTGGAACCTTATATCAATCGGCTGCTGCCGCATCTGGACCCGTCATCGGTTTCGTCTGTAGCCTTGGTGATCACCGAATCGGTCGGCTCAACCGTGTTATTCGCAATCGAACTCCCCACCGCGCAGGGCGATGCGCTGGTCAGAACCCTCAAATTAATGATCAGCGCGATGTTTGTCGGGCTCGCGCAACCGCCAGCCGTCGGGCAAGCGCGCGATCAATCCGCGCCGTTCGAGTGACTCCAGATATTTCCGATGCCCGGATTCGCCCTTTTTGCGAAAGAGCGGGATCAATTTCGGCAGCAAATTAGGAAACAGCAACGCGGCTCGCACCAGCATCGATTCACCCCAACGCGGATAGCCCTCTAACACTGGTTTATCGAGCAATGCCATCACCCGCCGCGCCACAGCGGCGGGCTGTTGCGGCGGGTCCATGAATTGCAGGCTATTGCCGCCTTCAATCGCCTCACGCATCAACATCGGCGTTTCGGTCGCTGAAGGCAGCACCGAACTCACTGTCACGCCAAGCCGTGCCGCATCCAATCCGAGGCACAGCATCATGCCGCGCAGGCCGAATTTAGCCGCCGAATAAATGCTAGTTTCCGGCAAAGGCATAATGCCGCCGAGCGAGACCGTATTAATAATCCGGCCATCGGGTGATTTTTGCAGCAGCTTGATCATCAGCCGGGTCAGCACAATCGGCGCCAGCAGATTGATATTCAGCTCGCCCAAAATATCATCGACGCTGCGACTCTCGAAATGCCCGGTCCGGGTAATGGCAGCATTATTGACCAAAATATCGACAAAGCCAAATCGCGCTTCCAGCCCGGTAACCAGCCGCTCCACCGCAGCAAAATCGGTCAAATTCAGGCAATAAGGGATCGCCGCCGCGCCCAACCGGTTGGCCGCATCCTGCAAACCCGCCTGATCAACATCAACCATCAGGCAGGTGATGCCGCGCTGGATGAATCCCGCGCAAATCGCCTGGCCAATGCCACCCGCCGCTCCGGTAATCAGCGCCGTCCGCCCACCCGACCGAGATATCTGATCCATTCAAGGCACCCCCAACACCCAAATAACACGAGCATTGATCGGGTTCAAGGCACGCGCCTCACCATTCATTTTTAGTTGAACATGCACGCGGTTCCAGCTATGCATATTGAGTATGAGTTTCACGGGAAACATTTTTGGATCGAACCGGCGGCAATGTCGCTCACGATTCAACTTCAACTCACGCGCTGAATTGCTTCGGCTCTGCGCGCGCATCGGCTACAGCCCGCATTTCATCTGATTGTTTCAGCCGGGCGGCCAACGCCGCTAATTGCTCTAACATCGGAGATCATTATGCTTGATAATCGCGCGCACCCGGCCTCCATGCCGGATTATGACTGGCAGGCAGCGGATGCTGCCCACCATCTTCACCCGTTTTCGGATCACAAATCCCTCCATCAAGGCAAGGTGCGGATCATCACCGAGGCCGACGGCGTGTTCCTGATCGATGATGCGGGGAACCGAATTCTCGATGGCATGGCCGGGCTCTGGTGCGTTGCGGTCGGTTATGGCCGGGGCGAGCTGGTTGAGGCTGCCGCCCAGCAAATGAAAACCCTGCCATTCTATAACACGTTTTTCAAAACCGCGACGCGCCCGGTGATTGAACTGGCCGACCGGCTGACCGCCATGGCGCCCGGTGATCTGAACCACGCATTTTTCGCCTGTTCGGGGTCCGAAGCGGTCGATACCGCCCTGCGCATGGCGCGCACCTACTGGATCACCCGGGGCCAGCCCAATAAGCGGGTGATTATCGGCCGTGAATTCGGCTATCACGGCTCCACCACGCTCGGCGCTGCCGCCGGCGGCATGGTCGATATGCATCGTCAGGGTGCGGCACTCCCTGATTTTGCTCATGTCATCCCGCCTTATTGGTACGGGTATGGCGGGCAAATGAGCGAGGAGCAGTTTGGCTTATATGCGGCACAGCAGATTGAAGCGAAAATCCACGAAATTGGCGCGCAGAATATCGCTGCCTTTATCGGCGAGCCGATCCAGGGTGCAGGCGGGGTGATTGTGCCGCCCAGCAATTATTGGCCGGAAGTCCAGCGTATTTGTCGAGAAAACGACATTTTGCTCATTGCCGATGAGGTTATTTGCGGCTTTGGCCGCACCGGCAAAATGTTCGGCAGCGAAACCTTCGGGATCGCACCGGATTTAATGACCGTCGCGAAAGGTCTAACGTCTGGTTATATCCCGCTCTCGGCGGTGCTGGTGGGTGACCGGGTTGCCGACGTGCTGATCAATGACACCGGTGAGTTCTATCACGGCTTCACCTATTCCGGTCATCCCGTCGCCTGCGCCGTCGCCTTGGCGAATTTAAATATTTTGCAGAGCGAATCATTGGCGGCGCGCGCCGAGGCAAGCGGCATTCGGCTACGGGCAAAACTGGCTGAGGCGATTGGTGACTTGCCGATTGTCGGCGAGATCAGAGGCGTGGGGTTGATCGGGGCGATTGAACTCACTGCGGATCGGCGCAGCCGGAAGTTTTTCGATAAACGCGGTCGGGTTGGCGGGATTTGTCGGGATTATTGTTTTTCTAACAATCTGGTGATGCGCGCGGTGCGCGACACCATGGTCTTCTCGCCGCCGCTCACCATCAGCGACGCCGAAATTGATGAGTTGGTTGCCCGGGCCGCCCGCGCCATCGAGGCGACCCAGGCCGATGTTCGCGCCGAGATAATGTGAGCCGCATCGTGGATCAGCAAATTTCCCATGACGAACGGTTAGCGTTGCTTGCGGATAGCGAACTGATCGAGGCATTCATCATCGATATCAACGGTGTGCCGCGTGGCAAGTGGCTGCAACACGACAAGGCGCAGGCCTTGTTGGGTGCAGGCATTGCCATGCCGCGCTCGGCCTATGTGCTGGATATTTGGGGCCGCGATATTTTCGAAGGCGGAATCGCGTTTGATACTGGCGATCCCGACGGGGTTTGCGTGGCGGTGCCTCATTCGGTGGCGCGGATGCAATGGGCCGAGGGCCAGGCATCCCAGGCCTTGCTCACCATGCGCGAAGCCGATGGCTCGTTGTTTTACGCGGACCCGCGTGGCGTGTTGTCGCGCATTCTGGATCGCTACACCGCGAAAGGCTTGACCCCGGCTTTGGGGGTTGAGCTGGAGTTTTACTTGGTCGATCCGAACCGTCCGGGGGGGCAACTGATCGCACCGCGCGGCGCTGATGAAAGTTTCTGGCGCGGCTGGCAAACCGACACGATGGGCTTGTGGGAAATCCATGATTACGAGCCGATTTTACGCGAGTTGTTGCAAGCCGCCTCGGCGCAGAGCATCGCGCTCGATACGCTGATGAGCGAGAACGGACCCGGGCAGTTCGAAGTAACATTGCGTTATGCACCGGACGCCCTACGCATTGCCGATGACGCGGTTTTGTTCAAACGCGCGATTAAGCAAATCGCCCGACGCCACGGTCTTTGTGCGACGTTTATGGCCAAGCCGTTCGGCACCTGGTCGGGCAGCGGGATGCATGTGCATATCTCGGTGCTTGACGCGCAGGGCGCGAATATTTTTACCGGCGACGCTAATCGGCCCGCCCAAGTTTTATACCATGCGCTGGGCGGTTTGGTCGCCGCGATGCCTGATACCATGCTTATCCTTGCACCTCACGCGAACTCGTTTCGCCGGTTTGCGCCTGGAACCCATGCGCCGGTATTTGGCGATTGGGGGCATGATAACCGGCTGTCAGCGGTGCGGGTGATTAACGCCGATCCGCGCGCAGCGCGGCTGGAGCATCGGGTCGCGGGGGCGGATTGTAACCCGTATTTGGCATTCGCCGCCCTGCTCGGCGCGATACTTGATGGGATGGATGCGCAGGCCGATCCGGGGCCGGAATCGGTTGCGGATCGCACCGGGGCGGCCGCGCCAAAGCTGCCAATCGCCTGGAGTGCGGCGACCGAAGCCTTCGCAAACTCGCCCAGGGCGGCTTCGATTTTCGGCGCGAAGTTCCAAAGCATTTTTACCGCGTGCAAACGTCAGGAAATTGCAGAGTTTCGCCGCCGGGTTTCCGATGTCGAATATGACGCCTATTTGAAAAACGCCTGAACGCTCGTTTCCTTTGATTGAATACGGAGAGTGCTTGACAAGTATCGGTGCCTTCGCGATCCTACCGTTACGGGAGCCATGCCAGTCCGACATGCAGCGTCGCCGGTTTGAGGGGGCTTGCTGACAGGGAGAGTGAATGCGCGCACTGTTCGACCTGACCCGTTCGTTTGGCCGCTGGGCATGGATGCGGGCTGAATCATGAGTGTGCGCGCGCAAACTGGTTTAAATCCGGCGCTGCCGAGGGCTCAGGCGGAGACCATGCGCGGGGCGATTGGGTTGCGGAGCGTTAGCCGGGTGTTTGGCGGCGGGATTGTCGCGGTTGATCAGATTGATTTGGATATCAGGCCCGGCGAATTTTTCACCCTGCTCGGTCCGTCAGGGTGCGGCAAAACAACGTTGCTACGCATGATTGCGGGGTTCGAGGCGCCGGATTCCGGGCGTGTTTTGATCTCGGGTCGGGAAATGCAGGCGGTGCCTGCGCATAAGCGTGCGGTCAATACCGTGTTTCAATCCTATGCGTTGTTCCCGCATTTGAATGTTGCCCAAAATATCAGCTTCGGGATGCGCATGCGCGGTGTCGCGACCGCCGAACGCAAGGTCAAAGCTGAGCGGATGATGGCGTTGCTGCAAATTGATCGCTTGGCCGCGCGTAATCCGGCACAGCTTTCGGGCGGCCAGCGCCAGCGCGTGGCTCTGGCCCGCGCGTTGGTGAATGAACCCGAGGTCGTGCTGCTCGATGAGCCGTTATCGGCACTCGATGCGAAATTACGCGCTGAATTGCAGGTCGAGTTGATGCGCATGCAAAAACATCTCGGCATGACCTTTGTGTTTGTGACGCATGATCAGCACGAAGCTTTGGTGATGAGCGACCGCATCGCGGTGATGGAGCGAGGCCGGTTGTTACAGGTTGGTCCGGTGCTTGATGTGTATGAGCAACCGCGATCAGTGTTTGTTGCCGAGTTTCTCGGCCTGTCAAACATTCTGAAATTTACGCCAAGCAATGGGAATATCGCAGTGACGCCGATTGGTCCGCTGGTGGTCAAAGCGCCACTCGGGCGCGCGACCACCGCGATGATTCGCCCTGAAAAAATCTGGCTGCATGCGGAAGCGTCCGTGCCGACGGATTGTCCTAATTTATTTCCAGGCACCATCCGCGAGGCGATTTATCAGGGGGCGTCGACGCATTATCATGTGGAGCTGGCCGACGGTGCGATGATCCTGGCGCATGATACCAATAACCAGGCCGCTGAGCGCAGTTGGCGGGCGGGCGAACGGATCACGCTCGAACTTAAACCCGATAATATTGTGCTCATCGATGGCTGAGCGTGAACCGGTAGTGACCCCCCCTTTATCAGTCGGCGGGGCGGAGCGGGCGGAACGCCTCGCGTCAGCCTGGCGGCTTTGGATCACTGCGGGGCCTGGATTGTTCTGGATTGTGGTGTTTTTGATCCTGCCGAGTTTGATGCTTCTGGCCATTGGCTTTTTTTCAATCGGCAATTACGGCAATCCGCATTTGCCCCTGACCCTTGAGCCGTTGCGCGAAGTTGCGGGCTACTCGGTGCTGGGGTGGAGTCCGGGGAATATTCAGGTTATCCTGCGCTCGCTGGTGCAGGCGATTTCGGCAGCCGGATTGACGATTTTGCTGGCTTATCCTGTGGTTTTTTTCATCATCGCCCAGCCTCCGGCTTTGCGCCCGTTGCTGCTTTTATTTGTGGTGTTGCCATCTTGGACCAATCAGGTGGTGCGCACCTATGCCTGGATGGAACTGCTTGGCCCCGGTTCAACCATGGCGCATTTGGCGCACGCCGTCGGATTATTGCCCGCCCATTTAGGTTTGCTGCCCGGTATTTTCGCAATGCAAATTGGCCTGACCTATAATTACCTGCCCTATATGGTGGTCCCGCTTTACGCGGCAGCGGAAAGGCTGGATTGGTCCTTGGTTGAAGCAGGAAGGGATCTTTATGCCTCCGGTGCGCGGCTGTTTTGGCACGCGGTTTTTCCGCAGACTATTCCGGGATTGCTGTCGGGGATTATTTTGGTCGCGATCCCGGCTTTTGGTGATTACGTCGTGCCCACTTTGCTCGGCGGCGGCAAATCGATGATGATCGGTTCGTTGATTGCGGGGCAGTTTCTGCAAACCCCGCATTGGCCGTACGGTGCGGCACTCACTTTGTTCATGTTGATTTTCACCGCCGCCGGGCTGCTGGTGTTTCGGGTGATGAGCAAGCGCTTGGGTGGTGCGGAAGGCAGCATGATATGAGCACGCCGCTTACCCGCCCGGTTCGCCGTGTTCTGCTGCTGACCAGCCTGCCGGTGTATTTGTTGCTCTATACGCCGCTCACCTTGATCGCGATTTATTCGTTTGCCGCAGCACCCGATGGCACGCGTGCCAGCCTGTATTGGTATCGGAGCCTGTTTCATGCGCCCGAGGTGCTCGCTGCGTTCCGCCGTTCACTAACGCTGGCTCTTGGCTCATCGATCCTCGGCACCATGCTTGGCACCTTGATGGGGTTCGGGCTCAGCCGGTTTCGTGCGCGCGCCCGGTCGGGCTTTGCCCAGGCGCTGCCGAGCCTGATCATTTATACACCGATCATTATGCCCTCGCTGGTATTCGGGATTGCCGACCTGATTTTTTTTAATTTGCTCCACGGGGCGACCGGCCTGTTTGCTGCGGGCCTGCTAACGATGGGCATTGCCCATGTCACCTTCCAAGCCCCTTATGTGGCGCTTGTGGTGTTCGCGCGGATGTCCGGGTTGGATCCAAATTTGTTTGAAGCCTCGCATGACCTCTATGCCAATGGCAGGCAGTCGTTTTTTCATCTCACCATCCCGGTGATCCGCCCGGCCATTATCGGCGGCTTTTTACTGGCATTTACCTTGTCGATTGATGATTTCACCATCAGCTATTTTACCGCAGGTCCGGGGAGTACCACCCTGCCGATTTATATTTATAGCGCAATCGCCCGGCGGGGTATTTCGCCGGACATCAACGCCTTGGCCACGCTGATGATTGCCAGTGTTATTGGCGTTGGTTTGCTGCACTATGCGTTTAACCGGCAACGAGATCGGCATTTGATGCCGCGCTCCGGTGACTAACACTTCACTCAACAGGAGACTGAAATGACGATGCGATCCAACATCCGCCGAACATCGATTTTTGCCACCGCAGCTTTAGCGGTCACGCTCGGCCTCATGACAATGGCAGCGCCACCGGCCCAGGCTGCCGGCAAGACGTTGTATTTGTTCAACTGGCAAGCCTATATCGGCAAAGGCCTGATCAAAAAATATGAAGCGCATTGCGGCTGCAAAGTTGTACAGACCTATTATGATTCCAATGCGGCGCTGGCGGCGAAATTGAAAGCCGGCGGTGATTCGCAATTCGACGTGGTGGTGCCGTCCAGCTATGTGGTGCCGCAACTGATTCACGAGGGTTTGATTACGAAACTGGATAAGAAGGAATTGCCGAACTTCCATAATTTGGCATCAAAATTTCAAAACCCGGCCTATGATTCACATGATTCCTATTCGATCCCCTATCAGTGGGGCACGACCGGAATCGGCTATCTCAAGACCAAAATTGCCAAATTGCCGGAAAGCTGGGCGGTGTTGTTCAATCCGAAACTGAACCCAAGCTATCCGTTCGCGTTGATGGGCGGTTCCGGGCGCGATACGATTGGCGCGGCCTGTGCGTATTTGGGTTATGGCTTTACCTGCAACAAGAAAAGCGAATGGATCAAGGCCGCAAAGCTGATTGAGCAAACCGAAAAACGCAAAAACTTCACCGGGTTCGTTGATGGCGATCCGGCGATGGGTCAAATCAAGAAAGGCACCATCAGCATCGGCATGACCTTCAATGGCGCGGTTGCGGAATGCTATGATGATAAATCATGCTTGAATTCGGCCTATTTGTTGCCAACGCAGGGCACCGAAATATGGGTCGATACAATGGCAGTGCCAGCCCACGCGCCGGATCCGAAACTCGCTTATGATTTCATCAACTTCATTCTATCAGCCAAAGCGGGCGCTGAATTGTCCAACTATAATCTGTATGGCAGCCCGAATGCGGCGGCCGAGCCAATGCTGAGCAAGGAGCTGAAAACACCGCTGATTAAGCCCACCATGGCTCAGTTGAAATATCTGCATTTTCTACCCGCACTTGCCGGTGCTAAGCTGCAAACCTTCAACGCCATCTGGACGGCTGTGCGTCAACATTGACGCCTTCGCCCTATCGACGGCGCACCCATCCCGGGTGCGCCGCTCAAACCCGAGGCTATCATGATCGACTTGACCGAATGGTTCAACGAACACCGTATCACCGAGGTTGAATGTCTGGTGCCCGACATTACCGGGATTCCGCGCGGCAAAATTATGCCCGCGCAGAAATTCCATCAATCGGGTGCGCCGCGATTGCCCGAGAGTATTTTTATCCAGTCAGTGACCGGTGAATATCCTGATGACCCCGAGGATGTTCTCAGTGACCCTGCAATTATCGATATCAAATTGATCCCTGATCCATCGACGGTGCGCCTGGTGCCTTGGGCGCATGAGCCGACGGCGCAGATTATTCATGATTGCCAATATGCTGATGGCCGTCCGGTGCCAATCGCGCCGCGCCAAGTCTTGCGCCAGGTGCTGGCACTTTATCAAGAGCGGGGTTGGAAACCAGTGTTAGCGCCCGAGCTCGAATTTTATTTGGTCGGGCGCAATACCGATCCGGATTACCCGTTAGTGCCGCCGATTGGACGGTCGGGCCGGCAGGAAACCGGGCGGCAGGCTTACTCGATTGACGCGGTCAATGAGTTTGATCCGCTATTCGAGGAGATGTATGATTTTTGTGAAATCCAGGAACTTGATCTGGATACGCTGATCCATGAGGAGGGTGCAGCGCAGGTCGAGATCAATTTTTTGCATGGTGATCCGCTGAGCCGAGCCGATCAGGTGTTTTTGTTCAAGCGCACCGTGCGCGAGGTGGCGTTGCGCCATGAGATTTACGCAACCTTCATGGCCAAGCCGATGGGCCAGGAGCCGGGCAGTGCGATGCATGTGCATCAAAGCGTGGTCGATGCCAAAACCGGGGTGAAT
>JAJZEG010000327.1 GCA_021828605.1 Pseudomonadota bacterium
CGGGTGAGGGTGCGGTAAAACGGGGTTTGTTCGGCGCCGTTGGCGAGGCCGATATCGCGATGTTCGAGTTCTTCGGCGCGGAAGGTTTCGATGGTGGTGCGCAGGATGTCCTCGTGATCATCGAGGCTGGCGGCCTGGGCGGCGTAATGGGCATCGATGGTTTCTTCGACGGCGACGGTGCAGGCCATCGCCGCGCGCGGGCCGAGGGCGGCAGTGGCGGCGCCGAGCGCGAAACCGGCAAGGTGCCAGAAGGGCAGCAGAGCGGTGGGGCGGACCCGGCGTTCGATTACCATGCGGGAAAACACGTCCAGATGATGCTGTTCCTGCTCGGCCATGTGGCGCAGGGTTTCGGCATGGCGCGAGCGACCGAGCACGGCCAACTGGCCCGCATAGATCTGCTTGGCGCCATATTCACCGGCATGATCGACCCTAATCATCCGCGCGATGCGACGGCGCGCATTCGGATCACCAGGGAGGGTGGATAAGGGTGCTGGGTTGGTCATGCTCGGCTCCGCTGCGATACGCTCGTTTTGATCAGATAGGTGGCGATCAGGATCGCGATAGAGAGTGAGGCGCAAAAATCGAGGGTGGCGAATGAGATGGGCAGGCCATGGATCGGATAGACCGGGCTGTCGCACGAGGCGGAGGGGCGCAGCGGCATGGCACCCATGGCGAGCGGGGCGGCGTTGCATTCGGGCAGCGGGCTGGGCCACCAATGTTGTTCGGCGCCGATATGCACAAAGGCGATGACGCTATCGCCGAGCATGGTCAGCATCGAGAGAGCGAGGGCAATGCGGCCCCAACGCGGGGCGAAGGCGCCGATCAAGGCGAGCAAAATCATGATCCGGTAGGGCCAGCGCTCGATATAGCAGAGCGGGCATGGCACTAAATGCTCGACAAATTCACCAAAATAGGCGGCCCCTAAGGCCGCTAACCCCGCGAGCCCTGCCAGCAGGCAGGCTTGGCGCACCGTTATTTTATCCATGGAACCGATATGCCGAAATGGCTTCCCTCGCGCAATCAGCCGCGATACAGCGGGGAATGATTTCTGACCGACATCGCTGTATTTTTATCCATATCCCGAAATCGGGCGGCACCAGTATCGAAGATGTGATTTGGCCGCAGCCGCGCCGCACCGAGGATTTATGGATGGGGTTCGTTGATGATTTTCACAATAAATATCAGACCGGCGGCTTGCAGCATTTAACCGCCGCCCAGGTGCGCCGCGAGGTGGAGCTGGAGCGGTTCAACGCCTATTGGCGCTTTACGATTGTGCGCAACCCGTTCGACCGGCTGGTGTCGCAATATGCCTCGATGCCCCGGCGTCCGGATTTATGCGCCTTTATCGGCTTGCGAGCGGAGGCCGATTTCACCAGCTATTTGCACGCGATTTCGGGTCGGCTGCATGTGCAATGGCTGGCACAGACGGCGTTTGTTCACGATGCCAACGGGGCGAGTTTGGTGGAGACGATTTATCGGTATGAGGATTTTGCCGCTGCGGGCTCGGCGATTTTGGCGCGGCTGGGATTGGATCGGGCGCGCTTGCCCCACGCCAATCGCGGCGAGCGGGGGCGGTATCAGGATTATTACGGGGCGGCGGAGCGGCGATTCGTGGCGGAGCTTTTCGCTGAGGATTTGGCGCGGTTCGATTACCGGTTTTAGTCATCAAAACTTCATATTATTGGACTTTCGCCGAGATCGGGATTGCGGCCATACAGGGGCGAATTTATTGAGGGAGTGGGTAATGCGCCGTTCGTTGCTCGGGTTAGTGGTGACCACCGCGTTGATTGGACCAGCGATGGCGACATCGTCGGCAACCAAAGGCCGGGTGCAAGATCCAGCGCCTGCGGCGGCGAAACCGTTTATCGTGGCACCGGGGGCTGAGCCCCATTTATCGGCGGCGCAAATGGCGGCGCTGATCCGGCATCATATCAAATATGTGTTTGTGCTCTACCAGGAAAACCGGTCGTTTGATTCCTATTTCGGCACCTTTCCCGGCGCTGATGGGCTGTATTCCCAGCCCGCTGCGCAAACGCCCGGTTTCACCCAGAAAATCATCGGGGTGTCCGGCAAAATCGAGACGATCCAACCGTTTCGCATTGGCCGCAAGCAGTTTGCCGCCGATACCGATGATATCGACCACGCGCATCCGGTGATGTTTGCGAAAATGCATATCGTGAACGGCAACGCCGAGATGAATCGGTTCGCGCTCGGCGAGGAGCGGCATTATTGGAAATCCGGCGCGAAACCCTCGCTCAAGGCCAAGCAGATGGGCGAGCTGGCGATGGCGCATGAGGATTGCGATACGATCCCGATCCTATGGCGCTATGCGAACCGGTTCGTGCTGATGGATCATATGTTTCAGGATATGGTGGGGCCGTCGACGCCGGGGAATTTATCGATTTTCGCAGCGCAAACCGGGCTAACCCAATGGGCGCTGCACCCCAAACAGGCTTGGGCGCATTCCAATCAGCCCGGCGAGCCGGTCGATTCGGATATCAGCCCGCTCTGGGGTTCGGCGCAGGATAAATTGGCGCAGAAACTGGTGCCGTATAATCCACGCTCCTATCAGCACAGCAAGACCGGCAAGGTGCAGCTTAACCAGACCTACGCCACCATCGCGCTGACCACGGCGGGCGGGACGGTGGTGCATAAGACCAATGCCGATTTGGATAAGAAGGTCGATCTGGCGGACGTGCATCAGGATATCGCCTTCATTCAGCATCTGGATGCGCATAAGGTGGCGTGGCGCTGGTTCCAGGAGGGCTATTCGGCCAAGCCGGTGGCTGGGAATTTGGGCCCGAAAGACGCTGATGGGGTGCATGCCTCCTACATTACCCATCATAACGGACCGCAATATTTCGGCTATATCGCCAATAATCCGAAAATGGTCGCCGATATGGGCGGGATGCGCGATTTTTTCACCGCCGTGCATACCGGCACGCTACCCGCCGAAGGGGGGGTGTTTTATTTGAAGGGCGGCTATCAGAACGCGTTTGGCCTGCACCCGACCGATCCGAATGCGGCGGTGCAGAAGCGCTTCCTCGGCGATGACGACCATCCGGGTTATTCGGACGCGCAAATCAGCGAGGCGATGCTGGCAAAGGCGGTAAATGCCATCGCGCAAAGCAAATATTGGGCCCATGCCGCGATTATTATCACCTGGGATGATTCCGAAGGCGATTATGATCATGTGGTGCCGCCGAGCCTCGCCACCGCACCCAATGGCTCGCGGTTGAGC
>JAJZEG010000336.1 GCA_021828605.1 Pseudomonadota bacterium
AGTCCGGGCCAGATCCGCGAAACCCGCAAGATCCAGCCGCCTGATAGCAATTCACCAATGCACACCGCACCGATTGGGCGGGTGAGGAGAATGATCACCAGGCGGATCAGCAGCACCGCGCGGAGGGCGAGATCATAGGCCAGGAAGCGAATTTGGGTTGGTCGGCTGTGCGGGTGATGGGTGCGCAGCGGGGTGCGCAGCAAGGTGGGTCGGGTGACGCGGAACGGCGCTTGGCGGTCATGCTCGCGCCAGCCGATCAGCGGGCATTGATCGACATAATGGGTGCGCGGGGCGAGGATGTCGATCATGCCATGCGCGTGGCGGGCCAGCTCGCTATACACCAACGCCGAGCCGCCGCGCACCGGCGGGAAATTATTGGCGATCAGCAGGACATGATGGCGGGCGCTCATGATGGGTTGGGCCGGTCGGGCGGGATCAGCAAAGCGGGCAGGGCATCGGTGCGCACGAATTGGCAGCCGAGGCGATCCGTCAAGTCGGTTAGCATGGCGGACAAGGTGTCATAGAAAAAATGTAAATCGCGGCGGCTGCGCACATAGGGGTTGCGGCCCGGCCAGAGCGAGGAGCTGTGGAAACTGAGCGGCAGGATATGTTGGTGGCGCGCCAGCAGGCTGCTGGTCAGGCGGCGCGCGGCGGGGGCGCCGTTGCCTTCGGGCGAGAGGGTGACGCGCTCGGCGCAGCCCAAGCGGGCGAGGGCGGCGCCGATGATTTGGCGGTGGCGTGAGGGGCGGTTCAGACGCCGATAGGCCGCACGGCCCCAGGCGCCGCCCCAGCCGATGATCGAGCGGCAGAGCGGCAATTCGAGGATCGACCGATCATTACCGAACCAAAATGGTGAAAAATCGATCATGCTGTAATCGGGGCCGCCTTCATCGATCATGGAGGTGCGGGGCGCGAGGCTGGTATCGACGGTGATGCCGATGGCGCTGATCAGTTGTGCGGTGTGACGACCGAGCCCGTAGCGGCCAGAGCGAAAGACGGTGGGAGCGATGGCAAAGCAGGTCAGGAATTTTTGGTACAGGTTTTCGAGCTTTTGGGCTTCAATGTCGGAGCCAAGATTACTCGCGAAGGAGTGGTCGGAGCGCGCTTGTCCGGCGAAGGGTGGGGTGACCCAGGCATGGAGTTGCAGGCCCAAGGCGCAATCGCCGCGTTCGGCCATACGGCGAAGTTGTGCGACCAGCTTGGGGTTTTCCAAAATCGGATAGGTCAGCAGCAAAGTCGGCACGGCATGGTAGGCGCGCAAAATCGGGGTTAACTGATCGAGATGATGCAAATAGGTGGTGTCATGCGGGGTGCCCTCAACCGGCGCGTGCCAGTCGAAATCTTCTTCCGTATCAATAATGATGGTGGCCATCGGTGATTTGGCGCGTAATCGTGCCGGGCTGGGTGCGCTAAATAGATCGGAAACTTGTGCCGGCATGGCAATGGTGTGAGATTTATGAAATAAATCGGATCTGGATGACACGGGCAACATTCAATTCCAACCAATGCACTGTTGAGTGCGATTGCGCAACGCCTTTGGTGGTGGTTGTCGATGATGATCCGGATCGGGCGGTGCTGGCTGCGCAATGGCGCGCCTTGGAGCCGCGCGCCGATGGTTCGGTGTTTAATTCATGGATGTGGGTGTCGGCGGTTTTGGCGCATGGGCTGGATCAACCGCTGGTGGTGCAGGTGCTGGCGGATCAGCGGGTGGTGGCAATCGGGGTATTTCAGCGCGCGCGCCGATGGGGGGCGCGCACGCTGAGCCTGACTGCGGTGGATGATCCGGCGATTGATGCCGCTTATATTGAGTATAATGCGCCGTTGGTGGATCGTGATTATCCGCAAGCCGCCTTGATTTGGTGGCAGGCGATCGGCCGGTTGGGGGCGACGATGGTGTATTTGCCGGGGATCGCTGCTGAGCATATGGGGCCATTGCACAGTATGGGCGCGCTCCTGGTGGAACGGCGTCAGCCCGCGCCACGGCGGGATTTGGCTATGGTGCGCGCGAGCGGGGGCGACGTGCTGGCGCTGATGTCGGCGAATAGTCGCGCCCAATTGCGGCGCGCGCTGCGATCCTATCAGCGCAGCGGTCCGATCACGCTGAGCCGGGCGACGACGCGCGAGGCGGCGCATCGGGCGTTCGCGCATATGGCGGAATTGCATCAGGCGAGCTGGCGGCGACGGGGTCAGGCCGGGGCGATGTCGGGGCAATTTTGTCGGTTCCATCACGATATTCTGGATTATGGCGTGGCCGCAGGACAGGTTGATTTACTGACCGTCAAAGCCGGTGATCGGCTGATCGGGTATTTGTATAATTTGCGCTATGGGCAAACGGTTTGCGCATATCAAAGCGGTTTCGCCTATGATGAGGCGGTTGCGCATGAGAAGCCGGGGTTGGTCTGTCATGCGGCGGCGATCAGCGATTATGCCAAGCAGGGCTTAGGGATTTACGATTTTTTGGCCGGCGAGGCACGGTATAAAACCAGCTTTTCTGATCATGCGCCCATGTTGGTCTGGGCGCGTTTAGTGTTTGGATATACGCCGCTGGCGATCAGTCTCAAAGGGCGCGCGCGGTTGCAGGCCGCGATGCGCGGGCTTGTCGAAAAATTTTACAGTTGAACGGATTGCGATGGCCTAGGCCATAATAAAACATTGATAATCGGCCATAAAATTATTTGGCACGCTATCTGCTTTGTAATGGAAACTGAACAACGACGCGCTTGTATCTGCAAAGGAACTTTGTCATGTCATTCAAATTTGCCAAGCTTGCCGCCTGTGCCGTGGGTGCGCTCATCATCGGCTCGGGTGTTGCCTATGCCACGCCTTCGCTGGATTTTTCGGTGCAAGCGTGGAGTGCTGCGACGCCGGGGGCCAATAGCGGCTCGGCCAACCAGCAAGCCTCGCCGAACAACCCGATGATCTCGATGAACAACTATTTCTTCTCCGGCACGTTTATCGGGATGCCGACCTGGTCGGATAATACGCAGTCGCAAAATACCTTGGGCGGATTTACCAATAATCTGGCCGGCTTTCACATGCTGAATTATGGAACGGGGTTCAGCGCCAGCTCGGTGTTGAGCACCAGTAATTTCAGCACCGCCTCGTTGTTTGAACTGACCTTTACCACCACCCATAGTGTGAGCGGCACGGTGACCCATGATGATGGGTTCAGCCTCTGGAATGCGGGCAATACCGGTGAATTGGTCAATTCGGCGCAACCGACGGTGGCCCTACCGTC
>JAJZEG010000015.1 GCA_021828605.1 Pseudomonadota bacterium
GGTGGGTGGGAAATTTTTGCCGGGCTGCACTTTGACGGTGACCTTAGAGCCCTGCCCGCTTTGCGCGGCGGCGGCATCGTTGTTTCGCGTCGAGCGGGTGGTGTTTGGCGCCTATGATCCGAAATCGGGCGGAATTGAGCACGGGCCTCGGGTTTTTACCCATCCGACCTGCCATCATCGGCCTGAGGTGATTGCCGGGGTGGAGGAAATCGCGGCGGCTGCTTTGTTGCGGGATTTTTTTGCACAGCGTCGCGACCCGGCAAATTCTGCCGAGCGTTAATCAAATAGTCATTTTCTGCGGGCATTGTGCGGGGACGGCAAAAACGTCGTAACCGCAGGAACCTCTAATGCCCGAGTTTGACTATGTTCGCACCCGACCATCATCCGCCGACCGGCAGCGGTGCGGGACCGGCGCATGAACAAATTGCTGGAGAATTTGCGGGGGTTGGGCCGGACCAAGCTGGCGGCCTTGGCGGGTATCGCCGTGGCGGTGCTGAGCTTAATGGCGGCGGTGGCGCTGAGCGGCGGGGCGTCGGCCGATTCCATGTTGTATAGCGGGTTGAGCCTGCGGGATTCGGCGAAAATCGCGAACGCGCTGAAATCTGCTCATATTATCTATAAAATTGCCGAGGATGGCCACGCGATTGAGGTGACGCCGGGCGCGCGCGATCAGGCGCGGTTGCTGCTGGCCGAGAAAAATCTGCCGGCGGGCAATGAAAACGGCTTTGCGTTGTTTGATCATCAAAGCCCGCTGACCGGCTCGTCGTTTTTGGACCGGATTAATGAGACCCGCGCGATTGACGGGGCGCTGGAGCGCACGATCACCTTGATCCAGGGCGTGCGGGCGGCGCGGGTGCAGGTGGTGTTGCCGCATCGCGCGGCGTTCAGCCTGACCACCGATCAGGCGCGCGCAAGCGTGATGCTGAGCCTTGATGGCGCGATGCCGATTGATCAGCAGAGTGTGAATGCGATTTTGAATTTGGTCGCCTCATCGGTGCCGGGATTGCAGCCCGATAACATCACCATTGCCGATGATCGGGGTGAGTTGTTGGCGAGTGCGGGGCAAGCATCGAGCAGCTTGCTGAGTGCGCATGAGGCGGCGTTGCGCAAGCAGACCGAGCATGCGCTGTCGCATCGGGTGCAGGATTTATTGACCGCAGCGATCGGGCCGGGCAATGCGCGAGTGGTGACCAGCGTGTCGATGAATTTCGATGTGCGCAGCAAATTATCGACCCATTACAATCCGAAGAGCCAGGTGGTGCGCAGCCGCCAGGTCAGCAAATCAAAGAGTGACCGGGTGGATGGGCAGCGCAAGACGGTTTCGGTGCAGAATAATTTGCCGGGGGCGAAAACGACGTCCAGCCATCCGAAGCGCCAGGATCGGCATAGCCAGTCGAGCCGGATTACCAATTACGAGATCGATAAAACCGTCAGCCATGTGGTGCATGCGGCGCCGACGATCAAGCGGTTGAGCGTTGCGGTGATTGTTAATGGGGTGACCACGATCCTTGGCAAAGGGGCCAAGGCGAAAACCACATGGCGACCACGCTCGGCGGCGACGTTGGCGCAAATCCGCACGCTGGTGAAAGCGGCGATTGGCTATGACCAAGCGCGCGGCGATGTGGTGGATGTGCAATCGCTTCGTTTTGCGCCACCGCCCAAGCTGCCCACGGGGCCGTCGGCGATCAGCCGGATGATCAATGATGGAGCGCTGATCCCGGTCTTGCGCACGTTGATTACCGGCCTGATCGCGCTGGCTGCCTTGTTCCTGGTGTTCAAGCCGATGCTGCGCAAGCTGTTGGATGATGCGCGCGCCACGGCGAGCGAGACAAATGCGAGCCGCGCGGAGTTGGGCGCTATTACGGCGGACGGCGCGGACCCGATGCTGGGGCATGATGCGGAACAAACTAACGGCGCATTGGCAAGTATGACGCCACGGCTTGGTGCGCCGAGCGAGCTTGATCAGGTCGTGGCGCTGATCGAGGGAAATCCAGAAGCATCGGTTTCGGTGTTGCGCGCGTGGCTGATTGAGGAGGGGGTAGCATGAGTGATGTACAGTTAGATCCGCTGACGGGTCCAGCGCGGGCGGCGATTTTGCTGTTGGCGGTTGGCGAGGCGCAGGGCGGCAAAATATTGGCGTTGATGCGCGATGACGAAATTCGCGAAATTTCGTCGGCGATGGCGACGTTGGGGGTGGTGCCGCGCGAGACCTTGCACGAGATTTGCACTCAATTCACCGATCGGATGCAGCAGCAAGGCGGGATTGCCGGATCGTATGATATTGCTGAAAAATTGTTGCGCAGCACGATTCCAGCCGAGCGTGTTGATCAAATTCTCGACGATATCAGAGGGCCGACGGCGAACAGCATTTGGGACAAGCTTGCGAAAGTCGATGATCAGATGCTGACGAATTATTTGTTAGCCGAACATCCGCAGACGGCGGCTTTGGTGTTATCGCGGTTGGAGAGCGGCCATGCGGCGCGGGTGCTGAGCCTGTTGCCGGAGGCGCGCACGCTTGAGGTGATTGAGCGGATGCTGCGCATCGATGGCGTGCCCAGGGAAATATTGGAGGATGTGGAGCGTTCGTTGAAAGCCGATTTCATGGTCAATATTGGCAAGCGGGCCAAGACCGATCCGTTCAATCGGATTGCTGATATTTTCAATGCGTTTGATCGGCAGGTTGAGACGAAATTGCTCGGCGCGATTGAAGGGCGCGATTCGGCGACCGCTGAGCGGATCCGCTCCTTGATGTTCACCTTCGATGATTTGGGACGCCTTGCCCCCACGGCGTTGCAGGCGGTGCTGCGGGCGGCGGAGAAGGATAAATTGCCGATTGCGCTCAAAGGGGCGTCCGACAAAATCAAGGATTTGTTTTTCAATAATCTGTCCGAGCGGGCGGGGAAAATGTTGCGCGACGACATCGAGGCGCTGGGTCCGGTTAAAATGCGCGATGTCGATGCGGCACGGATTTCGATTATTGCGGTGACCAAAGAGCTGGCTGCGGCTGGCGAGATTGATATCGGACCTGGAAAGGAAGACGAACTTGTCCTCTGAACTGACGGAAACGGCCAACGCAGTAACCGACGCTGGCGATGCCGCGCCGAGCACGCCCTTGGCCGCTTTATCCAATGGACCGCGCGCGGATGCGGGGCATGCTGTGATTACCGAGCCGCCGCGCCAAGCGCGCGACCTTGATGCGGTTTATGACATTCCGGTTTTGGTGAGCGCGGTGCTGGGCCGGGCGACCATGCAGGTGAACCAGATTTTGAAGCTGGGGCGCGGTGCGGTTGTCGAGTTGGACCGCAAAGTGGGCGATCCGATCGATGTGTTTGTCAATAATCGGTTGGTGGCGCGCGGCGAGATTGTGATGATCGAAGGGGTGCGGTTGGGGATCACCATGACCGAGATTGTTAAATCCGATCGGGCCGGGTGAAGCCGCCATGCGCATCCTGATCATCGGGTCACTCGCGGGGGAATTGGGGATTGCGGCGCGCATCGCGATGGATCGGGGGGCGCGCATTGAGCAGGCCGATGGGATAATGGAGGCGCTGCGGGTGCTGCGCAAGCGGGCGCAATTTGATTTGGTGATTGCGGATATTGCGTGCGGTATTGGCGCGTTGGTGCAGGGCTTGGCCGCCGAGCGATTTGCCGTGCCAGTGATTGCGGCGAGCACTGAACCCGATGAGGCGTTGGTGATTGCGGCGATCGAGGCGGGGGCGCGGGATTATTTGCCGCTGCCGCCTGATCCTGAGCTGATTGCCGCGATGTTAGGTGCGGTGGCGCGCGATCATGATGCGGGGTTGATTGTCGCGGATCCGGCGATGCGTGCAGTGCTAGACCGGGCGCAGCAGGTGGCGCGCTCGGCGGCGTCGGTGCTGATCACCGGCGAGAGCGGGACCGGCAAGGAGGTTTTGGCGCTGCATATCCACCGCCATTCGGCGCGGGCCGATGG
Source organism: Pseudomonadota bacterium (assembly GCA_021828605.1). The sequence goes on from JAJZEG010000015.1 coordinate 3,953, forward strand.
ACCGTTTGTTGCAATTAATTGTGCGGCGATCCCGGAGGCGTTGTTGGAATCGGAGTTGTTCGGCCACGAAAAAGGCGCGTTTTCTGGCGCGTTGGCGCGACGGATTGGCAAGTTCGAGGCGGCGCATGGCGGCACCTTGTTACTCGATGAAATTGCTGAAATGGATTTGCGGCTGCAATCGAAATTACTGCGCGCCTTGCAGGAGCGGGTGATTGATCGGGTGGGCGGAGACCGACCGGTGCCGGTGGATGTGCGGATTATCGCCGCGACCAATCGGCATTTGGACGAGGAAATGCGCACGGGGCGGTTTCGCGAGGATTTATTTTTTCGCCTGGGCGTGATCACCTTGAAAATCCCAGCTTTGCGCGAGCGGCCGGGCGATATTTTGCCGCTCGCGCGGCATTTTCTGGATCGCTATGCGCAAGCCAATTTGCTTGGGGCCAAGCAGTTATCGAGGCCAGCTGAGGCGCTGCTCTGCGGATATGGCTGGCGCGGCAATGTGCGGGAATTGCAAAATATCATGCATCGGGCGGCCTTGTTGAGCACGGAGACCGAGGTCAGCGTTGCCGATTTGGAACTCGAATCGCCCTCCCCTGCTTGTGGCTCATCCGCCATCATCGCATCGCACGCGGGAGCATCGGACATCGCCACGCTGGTCGGGCGGCGGATGGAGGAGGTGGAGCAGGCGTTGATTTTGGAAACCTTGCGCCATTGCCTCGGTAATCGGACTCATGCCGCCACGATTTTGGGCATTTCGATCCGGGCTTTGCGCAATAAATTGCGCGATTACGCCGCCCATGGTGCAAGCGTGCCGAGTGCCGGCACCGGCATTGCGGCCTGAAGGAAGCAAAATGTTAGCATCATTCCCCTGGCTCGAGCGGCTGAAAAAACTACGCGTCGGCACCGATATCGGGCTCGCGGTTGGTGTTGTGTTCATTATTTCGGTGCTGATCATTCCGCTGCCGACCTTTTTGCTCGATACCGGGCTGTCGCTGTCATTTACCGGCAGTATTTTGGTGTTGATGGTCGCGTTATTTATTCGCCGTCCGCTCGATTTTACCAGTTTTCCGACCGTGCTGCTGCTGACCACCTTGTTACGGTTGGCGTTGGATATTGCCGCGACCCGGCTGATTTTGTCCGATGGCAGCGATGGGGTGGATGCGGCGGGGCATGTGATTGCCGCGTTTGGCGGGTTCCTGATGGGCGGGGATTTGATTATTGGGCTGATCGTGTTTGCGATTTTGCTGGTGGTGAACTTTGTGGTGATCACCAAAGGGTCGAGCCGGATTGCCGAAGTGGCGGCACGATTCACCTTGGATTCGATTCCCGGCAAGCAGATGGCGATTGATGCGGAATTGAACTCAGGTGCCATTGATGAGGTGACGGCGCGGCGGCGGCGCAACGAGCTTGAGCAGGAAAGCGGGTTTTACGGGGCGATGGATGGGGCGGCGAAATTCGTCCGTGGCGATGCGATTGCCGCTTTGATTATTACCTCGATTAATATTGTTGGCGGGTTTGTGATTGGGGTGCTGCAAAAGGATATGTCGCTCGCGCATGCGGCGGCGGATTTCACCACATTATCGATTGGTGAAGGGTTGGTCTCGCAAATTCCAGCTTTGCTGGTCTCGATTGCCGCCGGTATTGTGGTGACCAAAGGGGCGACCGAGGGGAGTGCGGATGCCAATTTGGTGGCGCAACTGGGTCGCACGCCCAAGCCGCTGGGCCTGGCATCGGCGGCGGCTTTGTGCCTGGCCCTGGTGCCGGGGTTCCCGTTCATTCCGGTCGCGGGGCTAGCGGCGCTGGCGGGGCTGGGCGCGTGGCAGCGTTGGAAGCACCCAACAATGGTGGCGGTTGATCCGGTTGCGACCGAGGTAACGGAAACCGAACCGCCGATTACCGATGCGCTGAAAATCGAGCCGATCCGGCTGGAGCTGGGCTATGGGCTGCTGGTGTTAGCCGGTGGCGATACGCCGCGTTTGACCGAGCAGATCAAGGCGCTGCGCCGGGCGATTGCCACCGAGATGGGTTTCATTTTGGCGCCGGTGCGCATTCAAGATAATATGCAGCTTCCGGCCAATAGTTATGTGATCCGGATTAAGGAGATTGAGGCCGGGCGCGGGCAGTTGCGGCCTGGGCAGGTTTTGGCGATGCGCGCGGGGGCGGCTTTGCCAACCATGGAGGGCGAGGCCACGACTGAGCCTGCTTTCGGGCTGCCAGCTTTGTGGATTGATCCGGCAGCGCGCGAGACGGCCTTGGCCAAAGGCTGCACGGTGGTTGATCCGGCGAGCGTGCTAACCACGCATTTGACCGAGATTGTGAAGGACAACATGGCGGAATTATTGTCCTATGCCGAGACCCAGAAACTGCTTGATGATTTGCCGCGTGAGCAGCAGCGTTTGATCGCGGATTTGATCCCGAGCCAGGTGACGGTGGGGACGGTGCAACGGGTGTTGCAGGCGTTGCTGGCCGAGCGGGTGTCGATCCGGGATTTGGCGACGATTTTGGAAGGGATTCAGGAAGCCTGGACCATGCAAATTCGCGCCGTGGCCGGGATGGCGGCGCATGTGCGCACCCGCCTCGCCCGGCAACTGAGCGATGCGTATATGGGGCCGCAAGGCTATGTGCCGTTGGTGGTGCTGAGTGCGGAGTGGGAGCAGGAATTGGCCGAGGCGCTGGTCGGCCCGCCGGATCAGCGGCAATTAGCGTTACCGCCAACGCGACTTTCCGAGTTGATCAAGCGCATTGGCCAAGCGTTCGAGAATGCCGCGCGCGAGGGTGAAACGCCGGTTTTGCTGACCAGCGCGCCATTGCGCAGCCATATCCGCGCGGTGATTGAACGCATTCAGCCCACCACCCCGGTTTTGGCGCAAACCGAAATCATGCCTCGGGTGCGGATCCGCACCGTCGCGGCGATATGATGGGTTATTGGAGGGTTCACTGGGTTAAACCGCACAAAACGGCCCGCTTTGGCAGGCTGTTGGTGCGGCGGGCGACGCCGAAAATCGGCTTTGACAGTTTGTCCAGGCTTGATGATTGGTATGGAGTTTCTCATGGGTCGATCACCCCACGTGATGGTTTTGAGCACGGCGCAGAATCGCGATTTGAGCGTTGCCCTGGCGGCGGCGTTCGAGCGGACCGGCGTGCATGCGCTGATTGATTTACCGGGCCGCGAAGCTGATCAGGCCAGCGATCTGGTGATTAGCACCAGGCATATCGGCGCGGAGGCAGGGTTGTCCGCTTGCGCTCATCAGGCGGGGTCGCTCGATTTTTTAGTGTTGTTGCTGCGCGATGATCCGGCCAGCGTGACCAACGGGTTCATGGCGCTGAAGCGTTTGCTGGTGGCAAGGGAGATGCCGCGCGGGGTGGCGTTTCTGGTTGATGCGCCGAGCAGCGCGCTGGTGGCGCGCCAGACCCATCGGGTGTTGAACCGGGCGGTCAAGAACTTTCTCCGGCTGGAATTGATCCATAGTTTGGATTTGGATGAGGATGGCGAGACCATGGGTGCGGCGGCGCGCAGTTTGGCGCGGCGGATTAGTGTGAAATTGCGGCTGCATCAATCCGTGGCGTCACGCGCGCCGATGGTGACGGGTGGCTTGGCGCGGGCCAGCGGATGATGCGCATCGACCAATTTTTGCAGGCGCTCGGCCAAGACATGGGTGTAGATTTGGGTGGTGGCGATATCGGCGTGGCCGAGCAGCATTTGCAGGCTGCGCAAATCCGCCCCCCTGGCGAGCAGATGCGAGGCGAAAGCGTGGCGAAGAACATGGGGGGAGACCCGCGCTGGATCGAGCCCGGCTTGCAGCGCCACGCGTTTGAGAATTAACGCGAAACCCTGGCGGGTCATGGCTTCGGTGGGTGGGCGTCCGGGGAACAAGAAGCGGGTGGCTTTGGGGTGATAAGCGCGCAATTCAGCGGCGCGCAGGCGGGCGGCGTCGGAAAGCGGGACGATGCGTTCACGACCGCCTTTGCCCCGGATCAGCAAAATCGCGGCGTCGCCCGATAGGGCGCTGGCGGGCAGGCTGAGTAATTCGGAAACGCGCAGGCCGGTGGCGTAGAGGATTTCAAGGCCCGCGCGGGCGCATCGCCCGGTTGGGCCCTCGATGGCGGCGCTTGCGGTAAATAACGCGTCGATTTCAGCCTCGGTGAGAAATTTTGGCAAGCTCTGGCCGAGGCGGGGGGCGGTGGTTTTGTCGGTCGGGTCGTCGCTGCGCACGCCATCGCGCAGCAGAAACCGGTAGAATTGGCGCAAGCAGGAGAGTTTGCGCGCCTGACTGCGCGGGGCGAGGCCCGCTTGCGCGAGGCTGCTCAGATAGGTGCTGATGCAGGCCTGATTGGCGTTGGTGACGGTTTGGCCCGAGGCGGCGCAGGAGGCGGCGAAACCCTCCAGATCGGTGCGATAGGCCAGAATAGTGTTGGCCGCAGCACCGCGCTCGGCTGCGAGAAGTTCGAGGAATGCTTCGATATGCCGCTCTATCGCCATGGCGCTAATGTGGTAAGCCGCGAGGGTCATGCAGCACAACCCCCCCTTGCCCGGCGCCGCCGCTCGGAATGAGCCGATTTTGGACCGCACGATTGTGCTGGTGGGCTTGATGGGCAGCGGTAAATCAGCGGTCGGGCGGCATCTCGCGCATCAGCTCGGCTGGGCGTTTCGTGATTCGGACGCGGTGATCGAACAGGCGCTCGGGATGAATGTCGCCGAGATTTTTGCAAACCAGGGTCAGGCGGCGTTTCGCGCAGCGGAACGGGAGGTGATCGCGCAGCTTCTCGATGGCCCGCCGATGGTGCTCGCGACCGGCGGCGGCGCGTTTATCGATGTGCAGACCCGCGCGCTGATTAAGCAATCGGCGCGGTCGGTTTGGTTGCGCGCGCCGATTGATTTATTGGTCAACCGGGTGGCGGGGCGCAGCCATCGGCCTTTGCTGAATGAGGGTGATCCGGCAGCGATTTTGGCCGGGCTTGAAGCGGCGCGCGCGCCGGCCTACGCGGAGGCCGATATTGTGATTGATAGTTCAGCAAAGGCACTGGCGATGACCGCACAAGCCGTTTTGGATGCGATTGGGCAATTTCAACCACCTGAGGCGATTGAAATTGATGTTGCCGGTGCGCCCTATCGGGTGCTGATCGGCGCGGGGCTGTTGGCTGATGCTGGCAAATATTTGACCGCTGCCTTGCCGCAGCGCCGGGCAATTATTGTGACCGATCAGCATGTGGCCGCGCAGTATTTGGCGCCGCTGCAGCAAACCTGACCCCTGAGCGGCTTTACCCATCATGCGCTGGTGGTGCCCCCGGGCGAGGGGTCGAAATCGCTGGCGCGGTTTGCCGCCTTGATCGAGGATGTTTTAGCCTGCAAGCCCGAGCGGCGGAGTGCGATTATTGCGCTGGGCGGCGGGGTGATTGGTGATTTGGCCGGGTTTGTGGCGGCGAGCGCCTTGCGCGGCCTACCATTTGCGCAAATTCCGACATCGCTGCTCGCCCAGGTGGATTCGAGCGTCGGCGGCAAGACCGGGATTAATTCGGGTCATGGCAAGAACCTGATCGGGGCGTTTCATCAGCCGCGCATTGTGCTGATTGATATTAATACGCTGCGCAGCCTGCCCCGGCGCGAGCGGGCGGCGGGCTATGCCGAAATTGTCAAAGCCGGGCTGATCGCGGAGCCGGACTTGTTCGACTGGTGCCTGACCAATGGCGCGGCCTTGATTGAGGGCGATGCGGGGGCGCAGCGTTATGCGATCAGCGCGGCGGTGCGGTTCAAGGCGCAGGTGGTGATGGCGGACCCGCATGAGCAGGCGCCGGAAAATGGTCGGGCTTTGCTTAATTTGGGCCATAGTTTTGCCCATGCGTTTGAGGCGGAGACCGGCTATGGCACAGCGTTGCTGCATGGCGAGGCGGTGGCGATTGGCTTGGTTTGTGCGCTTGATTTGTCGGCCCGGTTGGGTTTTTGCGATGCAAGTCTGGCGCAGCAGTTGAGCGGGCATTGGCAACAGGTTGGGTTGCCGCACCGGATTCCGACCGGCAGCGTTGATCGGTTGCTCGGTCATATGCGTAATGACAAGAAAATGCGCGATGGCAAGCTGGCTTTTGTGCTTACGCGCGGGGTGGGCCAGGCCTTTACCGACCGCAGCGTGCCCGAGGACGCGGTGCGCGCGACGCTGGAGGCGCTGGGCGCGATCAGTTAGTATTCAGGAGCAAAAATGTATAATCCGGCATCGTTTCGCACCGAGGATCTGGCCGAAATGGTCGCGATCATGCGCGCGGCGCGGCTGCCGATTTTGGTCAGTGCCAGCAGCGAGGGGCTGGAGGCGACGCATTTGCCGCTCTGCTATGATCCGACACCCGAGCCTTATGGGCGGCTGATTGGGCATATCGCGCGGGCCAATAAACAGTGGCAGCGTTTGCAGGACGGGGCGGCGGCGCTGGTGATTTTTCAGGCCGATGATTTTTATGTCTCACCCAGCTGGTATGCGACCAAGCAGGAGACCGGCAAGGTGGTGCCGACCTGGAATTATCAGGCGGTACATGCCAGCGGGCCTGTGGAAATTATTGAGGCGCCTGAGCGGCTGCTCGGCATTGTCACCAAGCTGACCAATCATCATGAAGGGTCGCGCGCGCAACCCTGGCGGGTGGATGATGCGCCGGGCGATTATATTGCCGGTCAGCTTAAGGCGATCATCGGGATTGAGCTGACCATCGACCGCTTAATAGGCAAGCGCAAACTTAGTCAGAATCGCTCGGATGCTGACCGGCAGGGGGTGATTACCGGGCTGCGCGCGGAGGGGAACGCAGGGGCGGCTTTATTAATGGCGGGTCGATCTGACCCAGCACCCAGCCTTCCACCGGATCGCACGGGCTGAGCGGATCGCGCTCGGGCGCGCCATTGATCACCGCGATCACGTTGAGCAGGCCGAGCAGGCTATCGAATGCGTCTTCGCCGGTTGCGGCGGCGCTAAAGCCGTCAATTATCACCGCGCGCAGTTCTGGGCTGGGGGTGGCGCGCAGCCGGGTGAGGGTGTCGAGCAAAGCCGGGGCGAGGCGTGCGCGGTCCGACTGGCGGCGTTTGCTGCCCTGGAGCGAAAGCTCAAGCTGGACCAGGGCTTCGGCGGGGTAGGTCTCGGCGATTGTGATGCTATTGGGGCGCAGGAGCGTGTGAAAATCACCCTCGAACGGCCAGAGATGCAGCGGCAAGCGGGCGGCGAAGCCGGGGAGCAAGCAGTCGCGCCAGGCGGATAAAGCGGCCTTGCCGCATTGATTGGCGCCCAGGGTCCAGAACAGCGGCGCGCCGCCGGGACGCCGCGCGGTGGGATGATCGACGGCGCGGGATAAATCCTCGGTGGCAGCGAAACCCAGCGCGCGGGCCTGGGCGTCGCGATGGCCGGGGCCGCTGACCGCGCCGCGCGGGTAGAAGGGCCGGGCGAGGGAGAGGTCCGCGATTGTGTCGCAGACCTGAAATATGGGGTCATTGGGCTGCAAGCCGCGCAGCCAGGTGGGGAAATCGGCGATGGCGGCGGCTTTTGCATAGGCGCGCGGCAGGCCGAGCGGGAAATCTACCCCAAAAGCGAGCGGGGCGCCGGAGGCGGCGTGGTGCAGGCGGGCTAACAGGTCGCGGGGGGCGCCGACCGGTTGCGGCGCGCTGATATGCCACGTCTCGCCATAAAGCGCGGCCCAGCTGAGCCGACGTTTGGCAGGGTTGATGCTCCAATCGGCATGGGCGGCGCAGAGGGTGGGTGGTTGATCCATTAAGTCCCTTTGGGTTTGCCTATGGCGGCCTGGGTTAGGATGGCCGTTCAAAAATCTTAACAAGGAGGCGCGCTGAAGCTCACAACTGAGATGCGATGCAGAGCCTTCAACGGCTATATACGCGAGTGACGAGGGGGATGTGCAAACCCGCGCTCGGGTTTGACGCCATAGCAATGGGAGATCGCCAAAATGCGGCGGTAGGCGTTTGAGAAAATAGATATTGACAACTTGACATAAACTATCATATTGATAGGTCGATGACGGGCGAAATAGTTCCATTTCCTACGGTCCCAACCGTCGATTTTCTGCATAAGAGAATTGCTGAGATATCGCAGGATACAGGAAATATTGAATTCGATCATCCGCACCTGCAGAGTCGTATGCAATCTCGAAACTTGTCCATGCGACAAGTGTTGGAGTGCTTACGAACAGGCGTAATCATTGATGGCCCTAAAAAAGATCAGTGGGGCGACTGGCGTGTAAAAATGCAGCGATACGTTGCAGGAAGACGCGTCCAGGTTGTTTTGGCATACAAAAGAACGTCTTTGGTTGTCATAACAGCAATATAAAAAACACAGGAGATCCAAATGTCGGCAAGCGAGTACCATTATACGGAAAGCGGCCTCGACAGCGTATATCTGGTCAATGGCTACAAAATCGTTGAAAGGCCGCAGGGAAATAAGATAGTCATCCAAGACATCGACGGTTTGCATAAAGCCATTGGGCGGTCCCTGGTGAGCGAAAAGAAGCGTTTGTCCGGCAAAGACATTCGGTTTTTAAGAAACGAGTTGTTGATGTCTCAAGCCGCTCTCGCTCAGCTGCTTCAAGTTGACGAGCAGACGGTTGCACGCTGGGAAAAGGGAAGAACCAAAATTCCGGGAAATGCGAGTGTGATGCTTCGTGTCATGTATTTGGAACATATCGGCGACAACGAAAAAATATCTGATCTACTTAGAAAAATAGCCGATATAGAGGACCGGATTGACCGTAAGATCAGTCTCGAAGAAACGAATGGAAGTTGGGATTTGGCGGCTTAGAGCATTTTTCGTTCGCTTTTGCTTACGAACCAGATCCTAACTTGTTGTTTCGCGAGCAAAAAACCCATGCACACGCGGCAACCGCCAAATTTGCGCTGCTCATCGTGGCGTGTCGGAGACGCGATGATCTCGGACGTTTACTTGAGGCTTGGGGTGCGCTCCCTGCTGTATCGAGCCGCTCAAGACCTTTCAGAAGCAGGCGGCGACTCGAATCTTGATGCAATCTCGGTTATAGGCGCTATCCGACCACGTCCATGGAGCCAAGGATGGAACCGCGTTATCGTTTGAGTGTGCAGATTTTGCATTGGTTGATTGGCTTTGCGGTGATTGGGCTGATTGGTGCTGGGTTGATTTTGAAATATGATTTGGCGCCCAGGTCGCTGCGGCCCTTGTTATTCACGCTGCATGTCGGCAGCGGGCTGACGGTGTTGGGTTTGATGCTGGTGCGGCTGGCCCTGCGCCTGACCAATCGCCCGCCCGCTTTGCCTGCGCATATGCCCCGCTATGAGCAGGTGATTGCGCATGGGGTGCATGGGTTGTTTTACGCGATGATCTTGGCGATGCCGGTATTCGGGGTGTTGTTCATCGAGGCGCATGGGCATCCGGTGCGCTGGTTTGGTTTGGTGACTCTGCCGCAATTTGTGAGCAAGAATGCGGCGGTTGGCGCGCTGTTTTACGCGCTGCATTTTTATGTCGGGTTGGCGCTGCTCGGGCTGATTGTGGCCCATGTCGGCGCGGTGATCCGCCATCAGCGTCGCGGGGAGCGGCTGTTGATCCGGATGATGCCGCGCAGGCGGGGTTAGAGTGTTTCTCACCTGATGAGAAACACTCTACTCATAT
>JAJZEG010000056.1 GCA_021828605.1 Pseudomonadota bacterium
CGCGATGTCTCGCAGCAATTCGACCGTATCGCCTCGATTGAAATGTTCGAGGCGGTGGGCGAATCTTATTGGCCGACCTATTTTAACTGCCTGCGTGAGCGGCTGCGGCCGAGCGGCCTGGCGGGTTTGCAGATCATCACCATCGCCGATCGCTATTTCGAGGATTACCGCTCCAGCGCCGATTTTATCCAGCGCTACGTATTCCCCGGCGGCATGCTGCCCTCGCCGACCCGCCTGCACGCGGAAATCGCCCGGGCCGGGCTGCATGTGCGCGATAGTTTCTGGTTTGGCGCCGATTATGCCGATACGCTGGCGCGCTGGGGCAAAAAATTTCAGGAATCCTGGCCAGTGATCAACACATTCTCTCGCCAATATGATACACGCTTCAAGCGGCTTTGGGAGTTTTACTTGGCCTATTGTGAAGCAGGATTTCGGGCAGGCTGGACCGATGTGGGTCAATTCGTGATCGCGCGGCCCTGATTGGACCAACCGGTTGCGCGGGTTCAAGCGCGGCTGCCGCTTCGCTTGCTGTTGATTTATGCTGGCCCAGCCTTGCCGTTGGCGATGTTGGGCTTGCCGCTCCTGGTCATTCTGCCCGATTTCTGGGCCCATGATATCGGCGTCCGGCTGGCAACCGTTGGCTATGTGCTCAGCGCGGTGCGGATTTTCGATGTTCTGATCGATCCAACCATCGGCCGCTTATCCGATTTATCGCGCTCGCGCTTTGGCCGCCGCAAACCATTCATCGCCTGCGCGATCCCGATTGCCGGTGTCGGCACCATCGGCCTGTTTTTCCCGCCGCACGGCGCCGGTGCGCTCTGGCTGTTCATCACCTACGGGCTGGTGACCTGGTCCTGGACCGCATTGTCGCTGCCCTATTGGGCATGGGGCGCTGAATTATCCGATAATTACGACGAGCGTCAGCGGATCACCAGCCTGCGCGAAGGCGGCACCATTGTCGGGATTCTGATTTCAGCCGCAGCACCGGTCATTTTGGGCATTACCGGCAATGCCGGCAAGGTGCATTTGCTCGCAATCATCACCCTGGCCTTGAGCGTGCCGCTGATCATCATCGCCCTGCGCTTTGTCCCCGACCGCTTGCCGCGCCGCACGGCAGCACCGGTGCGCATCAAGACCGCCTTGCATGTGGTGTGGGCGAACCGTCCGTTCCGGCGCTTGATCCTGGCCTGGGCGGTAAACGGGTTGGCCAATGGCCTACCCGCCGCGCTGTTTTTATTGGTGATCGCCAGGGTGCTGCATGCCTCGAAGGCGTCGGGACCGATTTTGCTGGTTTATTTTGCCGCAGCCATCATCTCGGTGCCGCTCTGGCAGCTTCTGGCGCGCGCCCGCAGCAAGCATTTTGCCTGGACCATCGCGATGGCCGTCTCAGGCATCGCGTTTATTTTCGTCCCGGTCATTCGCCATTTGCCCGACGCGCTGATTTTGTTCGCCGTCATCAGCGTCTTTACCGGCGCCGGGCTGGGCGCCGATTTTACCATCCCGCCCGCGATTCAGGCCGATGTGGTCGATGTTGATGAAGCCCAATCGGGCGAACAGCGGGCGGGGCTCTATTTTGCCGCCGCAACCATGGCGCAAAAGGCTGGCAACTCGCTCGCACCGGGCATCGGCTTTGCGGTGTTGCAGGCGTTCGGATTTTCGGCCAACGGTCCTAATAGTGCCATCGCGATTGGCGCATTACTCGTGATGTATTGTATGATCCCGGCGGCGTTGAAAATTATCGCCGCTTCATTGATGTGGCATTTTCCGCTCGATCGTCAGCATCAGGCGGCCTTGCGTGCTGAAATTACCGCCCGTGCCTGACACCACGCCGCCTATTCCGGTTGATCGGGATTTGCGGATCATTGGCGATGTGCATGGCGATATTCGCGGCTTCGCCGCAGCCTGTGCCACCGACCGTTTCCTGATCCAGCTTGGGGATCTGGTCGATGATGGGCCCGATAGCGCCGGGGTGCTGTCCTTGATGCTGGACCGAATCGCCAGCGGCGATGGGCTGTTCGTGCTCGGCAATCATGATTTCAAATTAGCCCGCGCCTTGCGTGGCGACCGGGTGGTGCGCAGCCCTGGCCTAGCGGCAACCCTCGCCCAGCTTGATCCGGCCTTGGCCGAACGCACCTACCGCGCGATCATTGCCGCGCCGGTCTGGTTGATTTCCAAAAACATCGTCTGTGTTCATGGCGGGTTTCACCCCGCAATGCTGCTCGCCCCCTCGCCTGAATTTCCGCTGAAACAGCCCGAGCCTTTGGTCGCTCGCGCTCTATACGGCGAAACCACCGGACGACTCACCGGCGGCGGGCGGCCAGAACGCCTGTTACGCTGGGTTGAAACCATTCCCCCGCATTTGACGGTTTATTGCGGCCACGACCAGCGCAGCAGTGATGGTCGCCCCTTGACCATCACCAACCCCGATCACGGGCGCGCGGTGTTTATGGATACCGGTGCAGGCAAAGGCGGGCATTTATCCTGGGTCGATCTGCCCGCCTTACGAAATTAGAGCGCCTTCCGTTCGCTTTGGCTCACGAATGACGCTCTAACTTATTTGCTGGGCGGGCAACTTTATCCGATCAAATGATTCCATTTGATCGGATGTTGCCCTTAAATATGCAGCGCCCGACCATCCACCGCGAGGGCCGCTTCCTTGATCGCCTCATTCAGGCTGGGATGCGCGTGGCTGGTGCGCGCGACATCCTCGGCCGAGGCGCCGAACTCGATCGCGAGCACCAATTCGGCGATCATGGTTCCCGCATCCGGCCCGATAATATGCGCGCCTAACAATTTGTCAGTGACCTTATCGGACAGCAATTTCACAAACCCATCGGTATCGCCCATCGCGCGCGCGCGCCCATTCGCCATGAACGGGAATTTACCAATTTTATAGGCAATATTTTCGGCTTTTAACTCCTCCTCGGTTTTACCCACCGAGGCGACCTCGGGCCAAGTATAGACCACACCGGGGATTGCGCCGTAATTCACATGACCCGCCTGCCCGGCCAAAATTTCCGCGAGAGCGACGCCTTCTTCCTCGGCCTTATGGGCGAGCATCGGCCCGGCGATCACATCGCCAATGGCGTAAATCCCCGGAACATTAGTGGCAAAATGCCCATCGATCTTAACCCGACCTCGCTCATCGCGCGTGACCCCGACCGCGTCCAAGCCGAGCCCCTCGGTATTCGCCCGCCGCCCAACCGCGACCAGCACCACA
>JAJZEG010000127.1 GCA_021828605.1 Pseudomonadota bacterium
GACCCTGTGACAGGCGGCGCAGGCGGGGATGCCGGGTGCGCCGTGTTGGGCGAGGCCAGCGCCGACCGGGTTCGGTTTGGTGCGGGTGGGTGCGCGCGGCGTGACCGGCATGGCGGCGAGAGCGGCGGCCAAGCGGCGGCGCTGGGCGGCGGTGATGTCGCTGGCGACGGCGTTCATAATGGCATTGACCCGCGCGCCATCGTGAAACGCTTTGAGTTGGGCGCGCAGATAGGCGGCGGGTTGTCCGGCGATGGCGGGATAGCCAGCGATGCGGCTGCCCATTTCCGGCGCGCCATGGCAGGAGGCGCAGACGGCGAGTGGGCCCGGTGGTGGATTGGCTTGGGCAACGAGCGGAATCGCGAGCAGGAGCGGGAGCAAAAATCGGGCGAGGAAACGTTGCATTGAGGCGCTCCGCATAACATATTCCAAAAAACGAAATTATCAGGAGATCGCCGTGACCGCCTTGACGCAGCAGATTGAGATTTCGGCCTGGATCGATCCTGCGGAGATTCCAGCGCTCGCGCAATCGGGGGTGCGGACGATTATCAATAATCGACCGGATCATGAGCAGCCGGGACAGGCGCTGGCGGTCGAGGCGCAGCGTGTGGCGGCGGCGCATGGGGTGGCCTATTATCATATTCCGGTGACCGTTGATGGGATTACCGAGGCCGATATTGCGGCGTTTCACGCGGCTTTGGTCGCGCATGAGGCGAAATATGGCGAGGCCGCCAGCGCGAAAATTTTGGCGCATTGCCGATCCGGGGCGCGGGCGGTCAATTTATGGGCGCTAGCGCGGATTCACGGTGATCGCGCTGATCCGGCGTCCATTGCGGCGATTGCACAAGCGGGTCGGTTTGATTTGGGGATGGCGAATGCCTGGCTGGCGCGGCATTCGAGCGACTGAGATTCGGTTGCGCGCGTTTCTTGCTCCGTCGGGTGCGGCCCTTTATAGGGAGGGACGCGCGGGCGTAGCTCAACGGTAGAGTCCCAGCCTTCCAAGCTGGTTGTGCGGGTTCGATTCCCGTCGCCCGCTCCACGTGACCCTTGACAGCGATGGCCGCGCGGTGTGCAAGCCACTCGCGCGTCATGTTTGTCGCTGTCTGGTTTGCAGGGGTGTAGCTCAATTGGCTAGAGTGCCGGTCTCCAAAACCGGAGGTTGTGGGTTCGAGACCCTCCACCCCTGCCATCGGACCGAGCGTGAATGGCGCAGAATGGTTTGATTTCCAACGGTCTAGGCTCGATGAGACGAGACCGCGTCCGAAACTGAGGAGCATGGCGAAATTGGCGTTCAACCCGGCAAAATTCCTGCGTGATGTGCGCAGCGAAGCCGCCAAGACCACATGGCCGACCCGCCGCGAAACCCTGACCACGACGGGTTTGGTGCTTGCGATGGTCGTTGTCACCATCATTTTTTTCATCGTCGTTGATCAGGCGATCAGCTTGGCCATGCGCGAATTGTTCGGAATTGGAGGCTGAGGATCTGATGGCCAAGCGTTGGTATGTTCTGCATGTTTATTCGGGGTTCGAGAAAAAAATCGCGACCCAGATTATCGAAGCGGCGGCCCAGAAAGGGTTGAGCGATCAGATTGAGACGGTGCTGGTGCCCACCGAAGAGGTGGTGGAAATTCGTCGCGCGCAGAAGGTGAATGCCGAGCGGAAGTTTTTCCCGGGTTATGTGTTAATCAAAATGGAATTGAGCGACGATGCCTGGCATTTGGTGCGCGACATTCCGAAAGTGACCGGGTTTCTGGGCAGCAAAAGCCGCCCGAGCCCGATTTCGGATGCCGAAGCCGAGCGGATGATGCGCCAAGTGCAGGAAGGCACCGAAAACCGGCGCCCCGCCATTTTGTTCGAAATTGGCGAGCAGGTGCGGGTGGCCGATGGGCCGTTCACCAGCTTCCAGGGCACGATTGAGGATATTAACGAAGAACATAGCCGGGTGAAGGTGTCGGTGGTGATTTTCGGACGTCCAACCGCCGTCGATTTGGAATATGGGCAGGTCGAGAAGCTCTGAGCCGGGCGTGACGTCGCCGGTTTCAGACCGGCTCCACCTCGATGGTGACATGCGACAGGCCGCTGACGTCGGATAATTTGCGCCGATAGGTGGCGGGGGCTGCCGGGTTGGCGCTGCGCAGCGCGATGATGGCGGCCAGATGGCCGGGGCCGACCCGCCAGACGTGCAAATCGCTCACCTGATCGCCATTTTGCTCGAGCGCGCTGCGAATGCGGTTGGGGATTTGCGGGTCCGGGGTCATGTCGAGCAGGATGCCGCCGGCGGCGCGCACCAGCCCGAAGGCCCAGTTCGCCACCACCGCCGCGCCGACCAGACCCATCACCGGGTCCATCCACACCCAGCCGAGAAACTTTGCCGCGAGTAACCCGACAATGACCAGGCCGGAGACCGCTGAGTCAGCGAGCACATGGATATAGGCCGCGCGCATGTTGAAATCGCGATGCACGGTTTCGCTGGGTTTTGCCAATAACGGCGCGTGGTCATGATGATCGTGATCGTGATCATGGTCGTGATCATGGTCATGGTGATCATCGTGATCATGCGCATGATGGTCATGCCCGTGGTGATCGTGGCCGTGGTGGCTGTGGTCGTGATCGCCCGCGAGGACGAAGGCGCTGACGGCGTTGACCACCAGGCCGAGCACGGCGATGGGGATGGCGGCGGCGTAATCGATCCGTTCGGGGCTGAAAAACCGGCTGAAGGCTTCATAGCCGATCAGGATCGAAAACATCGCGAGAATGATGGCGCTGGTGAAGGCGGCAAGGTCGCCGAGCTTGCCGGTGCCCATGGCGAAGCGTCGGTCGGCGGCGTGGTTGCGGGCATAGCGATAAGCGAGAGCGGCGAGCAGCATCACCCCGGCATGGGTGCTCATATGGATGCCGTCAGCGACCAGGGCGATGGAATGAAACACGGAGCCGCCGATGATTTCGACAACCATCATCACGCTGGTTAGCCCGACCACGATCCAGGTTTTGCGTTCATTGGTGGCACTGCTGGCGCCGAGGAAAAAATGACTATGTTCGGTCTCGGCGGCCAAACTGTGATCCGACATGATTTTGCTCCGTTACTGAGACCTGTTTAGAGCAATAATCATCTGATTGGAATCGCCAGATTCCAATCAGATGATTAAAATTGCTCGCCAAAATATGGGCAGAGTGTTTCTCATCATGTGAGAAACACTCTAGCGCAAAAAGCGCGGACCCAACACCCCAACCGATCACGCACCTCTCGAATTTGCACGCGGTCAGCGATGATCGATTGTTTTGTTATTTTGTCGCAATAAAATCGAGTGATGGGGGATGCGGGGCTTTGCCCGAAAGACAGGGAGCCTCTATACTGGGCACCATGACAGGGTTGAGGTTGAGTAATGATCGCTGCGCTTTGCCGTTGATCGCGGTGATTGGCGTGGCGCTGGATTTGGCGTGTCGTTGGATTCCGGCGGATTTGCCGGCCATTGCGCCCTATAGTTTCAATATCCTGTTTTATCTGGGCTGCGTTTTCGCACCGCTCTGGTACTGGCGCGGCTATCGCGCCACCGCTCCGGCTGAGCGACCGGCGCTTTGGCGCCCCGTTGCCTTTTATGTTGGCGTCGTGATGATTTATGCTGTGGTGCAAACCCGTTTTGAGTATGCCGCTCAGCATATGTTTTTTCTGAACCGGCTCCAACAAATGACGCTCAGCGTGTTCGCGCCGTTTCTGATCGCGTTCAGTTGGCCCGGTGCCGTGCTGGCGGCAGGGATTTCCGCCCCGGTGCTGCGCGCGGTGCGGCGGCGGTCGGTGGTGCGGGTGCTGACGGTGCTGCGTTATCCGGTGGTTGCGGTGGCGATCATGCTGGCGATGACCGATATCTGGCTCATCCCGCAGGTTGATTTGGCGGCGATGCTGGATGCGCAGCTTTACAATGTGATGAACCTGTCGATGATCGGGGCGGGCTTGTTATTCTGGTTTGTGGTGCTCGATCCGCGCACCCGCGCCGAGGCGGGTTCGAGTTATTTGACCCGGATGGTGACCGGGTTTTTGCCGATGTTTCCAGCGATTGGCGTGGCGGCGACGATTGCCCTGTCCACCACGGTTTTTTACGATTTCTATAGCCTGTGCGGCAGGCTTTACCCTGGCATCAGCCCGCAGCATGATCAGCTGTTGGGGGGTATGATCCAGTGGATTCCACCGGGGATGCTTAATACTGCGGTGTTGTTTGTGCTGCTGCATGCGCTGCGCAAAAACGAGGAAAAACTGGATCAGCTTGTGGTGGTTCCGCAAGGCGCGCGGGTGATCGAAGCCAAATGGACCGGACGATGAGAGACGCATGGTGCAAGGCATTGGTGCGGGTATGGTCTTGCGAAGCCGCCCGGTTGCCGCTAGGCCCCAAGGCGAACGGCGTTGCAGTTGCGGCGTCACGCAGGATCAGCCGGTCGGACAACCAGGACCAGGAGCAGGACACACGATGATGGTGCGGCGAGCACGATGGGCCTTGATGGCGTCGATCTGCATGGTTCCCACCCTGCTCGTGCAGGCAAGCCCGGTGGCGCTCGCGGCGCCGCCGCGTGCGGGGCAAAAAGCGCAACAACCGTCGGGCGGCAGGATTGCCGCGATCCGGGTGGTGGGCAATCATCGCATCGCGACCAGCACGGTGTTGTCGTATATTTTGTTGGAGCCGGGCGATACGTTCAGCAATAACGAGATTAATCTCAGCCTGAAAACCTTGTATGCGACCGGCTTGTTCAGTAACGCCGCGATCACCCGCCAGGGTCATGTGCTGGTGGTGACGGTGCGGGAAAACCCGGTGGTCAATCAGGTTTATTTCGAGGGCAACAAGGCGGTTAAATCCAAGGCGCTGAAAAAAGTGGTCAGCCTGCAGCCGGGCGCGGTGTTCACCACGGCGGCGGCGGCGAGCGATACCAAGGCGGTGCTGGGGGCGTTTGCCAAGCATGGTCGCTACGATGCGCGGGTCACGCCGGAAATTGTTCGCTTGCCGGAAAACCGCGTTAATGTGGTGTTTAAAACCGTCCAAGGGCCGGAAACGCTGATTAGCCGGATTAATTTCATTGGCAATCATCGCTATGATCAGAGCAAATTGCGCGAGGTGATTTCGTCGCGCCAGAATGCCTGGTTCCGGTTTTTGAGCGATTCCGATCATTATGATCCGCAGCGGATCAAATATGATGAGGAATTGCTGACGCGGTTTTATTTTCATCATGGCTATGCCGATTTCAAGCTCGATAGCGCCACCGCGCAGTTGGCGCCGAACCGGAAATCGTTTTTTCTGACTTTTGTGATGAATGAGGGGCCGCGCTACCGGGTAAGCTCGGTGCAGGTTGTGTCCTCAGTGCCGCATTTGTCGGGCAAGAGCCTGCGGGCACTGGTGCCAATCGAAAAGGGTAATATTTTCGATGGTGACGCGCTGCGCACCTCGGTCAAGCGGATTTCAACCCAAGTTCAGGATAAGGGTTTCGCCTTCGCGCAGGTTGAGCCGGATGTGCAGGAAAACAAGAAGGCGCATACCATCGCGCTGACCTTCAAAGTGATCAATGGGCCGCGGGTCTATGTGCGCAATGTCGATATTGTCGGCAATACCCGCACCGAGGATGGCATTATTCGCCGCCAGATCGATCTGGCGCCGGGCGATGCGTATAATCAGACTTCGGTGAAGCGCTCGAAGCAGAACCTGGAAGATTTGGGCTTTTTCAGCAAAAAGGGCCTGAGCGTGAAGCCGGTTCCGGCAGGGCAGGCTGATCAGGTTAATTTGGTCGCCAACGTGCCGGAGAAGGCAAACGGGCAGTTTTCGCTGGGTGGTGGCTATTCATCCTATTTGGGCGCCTTGGTGAATATCGGGCTGAGCCAGAACGACTTCATTGGCACCGGGATCAATGCCTCGATCAGTGCGTTGCTCGCGCAGCGCGGATCGCAGTTTAATTTGGGCGTGACCAACCCTTATTTCCTCGGGCGTAATTTGGTGGCCGGCTTTGATTTATTCCGCACCGATACCGCCAACACCAACAGCTATGTGTTTAGTGAGCGCTCGCTCGGCGGCGATGTGCGGCTCGGTTTTCGCTATAACCGCCATGTCAGCCAGGCGTTTTCCTATACGTTGTCCACCCGCAATATTTTCAACGTGTCGCCGGGTGCGAGTATTTATATTTTGAGCGAGCAGGGGGCGACGACCTTGTCGCAGCTCACCCAGTCGCTGACCTTCAACTATACCAATAACGAGATCGACCCGACGCGGGGCGGTGAGATTTCATTCACCACCAGCTTTGCCGGACTTGGCGGCACAGCGAAATATTTACGTCTGGAAACCCGTGCTGCCTATTATGTGCCGCTGCGCCGCTATTTGGGCAGCAAAGGCTATGT
This sequence comes from Pseudomonadota bacterium, assembly GCA_021828605.1. Next base: position 6,365 of record JAJZEG010000127.1, read on the forward strand.
GATGGAGTTCAAGGCGCATGTTGGCTATTTGTACGATTTGTTCGGGTATCACTCGACCTTGTCGGATCGGTTTTTCCTAGGCGGCGATAGTTTGCTCGGCTTTCAGACCGGTGGTGCCGGGCCGCATGACACGGTTTATGGCAATAGTCTGGGCGGTCGGTTCATTTACACCGAGGATAATATCCTGAACTTCCCGCTGCCGGTCAGCCCGGATTTGGGGATCTCGGGCTTTGCGTTTGCCGATGTCGGCAGCCTGTCGGGCATCAGCCAGCTCAAGGTTGGCGGGGTGGTATTGCCGGTTTATGATAATCCGGCGCCGCGTATTTCGGTGGGCTTGGGTGTGGCTTGGAATACGCCGTTTGGCCTGATTGACTTGTCGTTCGCTCAGCCGATCAAGAAGTATAAATATGATCAGGTCGAGCAATTCCGGGTGTCGTTCGGCACCCATTTCTAACCAAAAGAGGTTTTTTGTGACATTGTTCTCCTCTCGTTCGACCGTCGTGCGCTTGTCGATTCTGGCCTTGCTGGCCTCCGGGGCGGTGGCGCACGCCCAGACCAAGAGTCCGGGCTATTTCATTCCGCATAAGGCGCAGGCACCGGTTGGCCGCGTTGCGGCGCCATCGATTGCAGCGCCGAATCAGGCCCCGGGGCAGGCACAGGGTCAGGTCCAGCAGCCGCCGCAGCAAAAACTGCCGCCGATCCCTAATCTGCCGGCGTTGCCGAAAGAAGCGCCGCCGCCGGCAGCGATTATCGGCGTGTTGTCGGTTCCCGAAATTATGCAGCATTCGAGTGCGGCCCGCGGGGTTGAGACCATTATTCAGCAACGCCGCACCGTGCTCGCCAAGGAAGCGCAGGCCGAGCAGAAGCGGATCGAGGGCGAACAGAAGGTGATTGAGGGCGAGAAGGCCAAGCTGACCAAGCCGGTGTTGGTCGCTAAGGAAAAGGCCCTACAGGTCGAGATCGAAAAAGACCAGGTGAAGTTCCATAATCAGGGCGTGGCGATCGAGATTTCGGCGCGCACGGCGTTGGGTAAAATCGAATCCACGCTGATTGCCGTTATTCGGCAGGTGGCGCAGGCGCATGAGATGAATTTGGTGCTGCATCGCTCGCAAGTGGCGTTGAACACCAACAAAATCGATATTTCGGCTGAAGTGGCGACTCAGTTGAATAAAATCCTGCCGAGCGTGGCGGTGCCAGCCTCGGTCGTGCCGAAATCGGTGACCACAGCCGAAGCTGCGGCGCCGAAAAAGTAGCCTCCGCGCGATGCAAGCCAAGGCGAGTGACGCTGTCGGTTTCGCGAATGCCACGCCTGATTTTCATCCCAGGCGTGGCCCGTTCGCCCTTGCGGTGATTGGCGAAACCCTTGGCGCGCTGGTTCCCGACGCGTTGCGTGGCCTGCCGATTGAGGGGGTTGCCGCTCTCGAGCGGGCGGCGCCGGATCAGATTAGTTTTTTAGATAATCGGGCCTATCGGTCGGCATTGCGCGAGACGAGTGCGGCGGCGGTGATTTTGCAGGCGGAGAATGCGCTATTTTGCCCGCCTAATACGGTCGCGCTGATCACGCCCAACCCGTATTTGGCCTGGGCGCGGATATGCGCGCTGTTTCATCCGCGCGCACCGGTGCATCCGGGGGTGCATCCGAGTGCGGTGATCGATCCGAGTGCGGTGATTGATCCGAGTGCTGAAATTGGCCCGCTGACGGTGATTGGCGCAGAGGTGCGGATTGGCGCGCATTGTGTGATTGGCGCGCAGGTGAGTATCGGGGCGCGCTGCGTGATGGGTGCGGATTGCCGGATTGGCGATCATGTCAGCATCGCTTATGCGATTTTGGCGGATCGGATTGTCATTCATCCGGGGGTGCGGATTGGTCAGGACGGATTTGGCTTTGCGGTGAGTGCCAGCGGTTTCACCCCGGTGCCGCAGCTGGGCTGCGTGCGGATTGGCGATGACGTGTCGATTGGGGCGAATACCACCATTGATCGCGGATCGGCGCAGGATACCGTGATTGGGGCGGGCACGCGCATCGATAATCAGGTGCAGATCGCGCATAATGTGCATATCGGCCATCATTGCGTGATTTGTGCGCAGGTAGGTATTTCCGGATCATCGAGCCTGGGTGACCGGGTGACGATTGCCGGACAGGCCGGGTTTGTCGGGCATATCAAAGTGGGCGATGGCGCGCGCATTGGCGGTCAGGCCGGGGTGATGACCGATGTTCCGGCGGGTGCCGAGTATTTGGGTAGCCCGGCCCAACCGGCGCGCGATTTTTTTCGCGGCGTTGCCCTGTTGCGCCAACGCGCGCGGCGTTCCAATACTCGACCCTAATCACAATTCCAGCACATAGCGGACACCCACAATGGATGGCACCCCATCAGACCCCGCCTTGATCACCCCGCCCGGCGGTAAAACGATTGAAATTGCGGATATTATGCACGCGATCCCGCATCGCTACCCGTTTTTAATGATTGATCGGGTGATTGATTTGCATCTCAACCACTCGGCGGTCGGGGTAAAAAACGTTACGATTAACGAGCAATTTTTCGCCGGTCATTTTCCTGGTCATCCGGTGATGCCGGGCGTGTTGATCATCGAGGCGATGGCGCAGACATCGGCGTTGCTGGTGGTGGAGACGCTCGGGCCGGAGGCGGCGGGGAAGGTGGTGTATTTTATGTCGGTTGACGGGGGGAAGTTCCGCCGTCCGGTGGTGCCGGGGGATAGTTTGCGCATTCATGTGACGAAAATGCGCAATCGCGGGCCGGTATGGAAGTTTTCCGGGGTGGCGAAGGTTGACGGCGTGATTGTGGCGGAGGCGGTGTTTTCCGCGATGATTACCGATCATAAGGCGGAGACATGATGATCGACGTGCAAGCGTCGGTTCACCCGACGGCGTTGGTCGCACCGGGGGCGCGGATTGGGGCGGGGGCGAAAATTGGGCCGTTTTGCACCATCGGGCCGGAGGTGCGGATTGGCGATGGGGCGGAGCTGGTGTCGCATGTCGCGGTGGATGGGGTCACGCGGATCGGCGCCGGGGTTAAAATTTTCCCGTTCGCGACGGTGGGTTTGGCGCCGCAGGATCTGAAATATCAAGGCGAGGCGACCGAGACCGAAATTGGGCCTCGGACGATGATTCGCGAGCATTGCTCGATCCATCGCGGCACGGCGACCGGCTCGGGGATCACCCGGATTGGTGCGGATTGTTTGCTCATGGCGGTGGTGCATGTCGCGCATGATTGCATCATTGGTGATCGGGTGATCGTGTCGAATAATGTGGTGATGGGCGGTCATGTCGAGATCGGCGCCGGGGCGGTGGTTGGCGGGGCGGTGGCGATTCATCAGTTTGTCCGCGTGGGTGCGGGGGCGATGGTTGGCGGGATGTCGGGCATTCCCGCCGATGTGGTGCCCTATTCGGTGGTGTTTGGCGCGCGGGCGCGGCTGGCCGGGATTAATGCGGTGGGGCTGAAGCGGCGCGGGTTGGATCGGGCCGGGCTGCATCGGGTGCGCGCCGGGTTCAACGCGCTGTTCAGCGAACAAGGCGTGCTCGCCGAGCGGATCGCTTTGGTACAAACGGCGTATGGCGATAATCCGTATATTGCCGAAATTCTTGAATTCATTGCCAAACCGAGTTCGCGCGGCCTGATTATTCAGCGCTCTCGCTCCACCGACGATTAGCGCAGTGGCCCAGCCATTGGGCATTATTGCCGGGGGCGGGGTGTTGCCCGCCCGGGTTGCGGCGGCGGCGCAGGCATTGGGCCGGGCGGTGTTTATTGTCGGGCTGGAGGGTCATGCTGATCCGGCGGTGCTGGCGCCGTTTCCCCATCAAGTCATTCGGCTGGGCGCGGCGGGGAGCATTGCGGGCGCGTTGCGCGCGCATGGTTGTGCGGAGCTGGTGCTCATCGGTCCGGTGAAACGGCCCTCGCTGCTGGCGCTGCGGCCCGATGCGCTGGGGGCCAAGCTGTTGGCCAAGGTCGGGCGGGCGGCGTTTGGCGGGGATGATACGCTGCTGGCGACGGTGATTAAGGTGTTGGGTGAGGAGGGATTTCAGGTGCTGGGGGCGCATGAGATTCTGGGTGATACGCTGGGGCCGGTTGGGCTGTTGACCCGGCAGGGTCCGGATGCGCTGGACCGGGCTGATATTGCGCGGGCGGTATCGGTATTGCGGATTTTAGGTGCGGCGGATGTCGGCCAGGCTTGCGTGGTGCAGCAAGGCTTGGTGCTGGCGGTGGAGGCGATTGAGGGGACCGACGCGATGCTGGCGCGGGCGGGCCGCCTCAAGCGCGATGGGGCGGGCGGGGTGTTGGTTAAACTGCTCAAGCCGGGTCAGGATCGACGCGCCGATTTGCCGACGCTGGGTGTGGCCACGATTACCGGGTTGATCGAAGCCGGGTTGCGCGGGTTGGTATTTGATGCGGGCAACACTATTTTGATGGATCGAGCCCTGATGATCGAGGCCGCTGATCGAGCGGGGCTATTTCTGCTGGGGATCGACCCGGCACGTGCTGAGTGGCAGATGAGTTGAAATACAGGAGCCCGTGATGAGTGAACAGTTCAAGTTTTTGCATACCATGATCCGAGTCAATGATTTGCAGGAAAGTGTTGATTTCTACACGAAGCTGCTGGGGATGAAGGAATTGCGGCGCACCGATGTGCCGGATGGCAAATATACCTTGGTGTTCGTGGGGTATGGGGATGAGTCCAACCATACCGTGCTCGAATTGACCTATAATTATGATACAAATCATTACGACCAAGGCAGCGCGTTTGGGCATTTCGCGCTGGGCGTGCCCGATATCAAGGCGACGGTGGAGCAGCTGCGCACGGCGGGGGTGAAAATCAGTCGGGAGCCGGGGCCGGTGAAATTTGGCAAGACGGTCATTGCCTTCATCGAGGATCCGAATGGCTATAAAATCGAGTTGATCGAGCGCCACTAGATCATGGTTAAGCCCCTGAGTCAGGCGCGTGAACCGGTGCCGCCGATTCCGGCGCGGCGGGCGGGTAAATCGGTGCGGTATCGGGCGCTGGATGCGGTTTTTGCTGTCGGCGAGGCGGTGTTGCCGGGGACGGTTCCAAGCCTGAATGTGCGCGCGATTGAGCGAGCGGCGGGGACGTCGATTGCGGGATCGGCGGGTGAAGGGTTGGCGCGGCTGACCGATGCGCTGGCGCGGGAATCACATTTATCGTTGTTTGGCCGGGTTTCGGTGCGCTATGATTTTACCCGGTTGGCGCGCAATGCCGCAGCGATTGAGCGCATGCATGCGGAAAATCCGGTGATTGGCCAGACGCCGGTGCGAGCCCCTTTGTTCATTTTGGGGTTACCGCGTTCGGGGACCACTTTCCTGCATAGTTTGCTGGCGCTTGATCCGGCGATTTTGGTGCCGCGCGTGTGGCAGACCTTATATCCAGCGCCGCGCCCGGTGGGGTTTGATCCGCAGACGAGCCGGGACGCGCGCCAGACCGACAAACAGTTGGGCATTTTTGCTGGCATGGCGCCGGATTTTCCGGCGATCCATCCGATCAGCGCGGATAGTCCGCAGGAATGCAGCGAGATCACCGCCCATATGTTCCAGAGCTTACGGTTTGACACCACGTTTCGGGTGCCGAGCTATCGGGCCTGGCTTGATCAGCATGGCCATGATCAGGCCTTCGCGTTTCATAAACGCTGGTTGCAGGCGATGCAGCACGGGGTTTCGGCGCGGTTTTGGGCGCTGAAATGCCCGGATCATACATTTTCGATGGATGCGATTTTGCGCACCTATCCCGATGCGCGGTTTGTGATTGTGCATCGCGATCCGCTGCATGTGTTTGCCTCGGTGGCATTTATGACCGAGGTGCTGCGTCGGCCATTTTTGCGCAATATCGATCCGGTGGAAATTGGCGCGCAGGTGACCTCGCGCTGGATTGAGGGGGCGCAGAAATTAGTGGCGCTTGATCAGAGCGGGGTGATCGCGGCGGAGAGCCGGATTAATATTCATTACGAAACGCTCACGGAAAATCCGATCGGTGCGATCAGCGCGATTTATGATCATTTCGGCGAAACCTTGTCTGACGCCGCGCAGGCGGCGATGCGCGCGCATCTGGCGGCGGCGCCGCAAGGGGGCTATGCGACGAACCGCTATCGGCCTGCGGATTTCAATATCAACCCGGAACGGCTGCGTCCGCTCTTTGCGCCCTATATCGATTATTTCGGCGTAAAAACCCGCGCTAGGACTGGTTGAGCAGCAGAAACGGCAGGCGGCTCACCCGCAAGAGCGGGTTTTCGACGCGTTTTTGCATGAGGAAAAAATTGAACACCCGCTCGGCGAAATGGCCGAGCAAGCGGGGGGTGATGGTGAGGCTGGCGGCGAGCAGGGTCATCGCTTCGAGCCAGAAGCGCATATACTCATCAAACAGTTCGGCGCGCATAATATACATGTTGCAATAGCTGGGCTGATTCAGACTAACATCGAACTCTGCTGGCCGGTCCTGGAAGTAGCTGTGGGCGCGCATGGCGGCGATGAGCTGGTCCCAGTAGGGGGCGACGCCGGTGGTATGCCATTGCTCATCGAGGGGTGCCGGGGCAAAGGGGCGCAGGGTGATCACGTCGTGATCGCTGATCCAGGCTTTCAGGCGCTTTACCGATTGGGCGTCGAAATTGCGGCGCATGGATTGATAGGCGCTGAACTCGGCGGGGGTTAGCTCGGTGAAACCAGCACCCTGATCGCGCTGGAAATGCCGCCGCAGGCCGTGAAAAAACGGGTAGCGCGCGCTCATTTCGGCGCTGGGGATCGGGTCGAGAAAAAACAGGCGGCGATAATGTTCGAAGCCGACATAATCATAGTGCGGCAATAAATGTTTCCACACGTGATAATGTAGGCGGAGTTCGGAATGCTCGTTTCGGGTCGCGATGTTGGGCCCATCCAGATCGCCGAGGAACCGACCATTGGGATCGGATGGCTCGCCGCTCACCAGGGTGGCGAACAGGCTGGTCATCAGCGGTTCGGCAGGCACCTGATGGTGGCAACTGAAAATTTTTATGCGCATGGGGTGATTTAGAGTATCCGTTGTGGTCAAGCGGCGTAAGGTTGCCAATCTCGGCCTGCTTTGAGTAGAGCGTTTGCGAGGACGACGAGTTTACGCATGATGGCGACGATGGCGATTTTTGGTGGTTTTCCGGCG
>JAJZEG010000345.1 GCA_021828605.1 Pseudomonadota bacterium
AGTGTTTCGCCGTCATGACGGTCCATCAGCGTGCAGAACTGCGCGAAATCGGCCTCGGTGGGCGCGCCAAACTCCACCGGGATGGCGCTGTAAGTGAGGCCCAGTGACGCGACGCTTGCAGCCTCGTTCGGCACGGCGCGCGGATGGTCTGGCAGACCCAAATTAATGATATGGCGCACGCCGAGTGCGGCAATTAAAGGGAATTCAGCCTCGGTGGGCTGGCCGGAGCTGGTCAGGCGCGGATCGAGCCGGTGCCAATGATCAATGGCGGTTGGGTCGGGCGTGCTCATGCGCCGATCAAGCCCAATTCCGGGCTGGAGGCTTCGGCGCGCAGCTTTTTGGGAATCCGCCCGGCGGACCTCGCTTGATATCCGGCGCGCACCGCATCGCGCATCGCGCTGGCCATGCGCACCGGATCATGGGCGCGGGCGATGGCGGTGTTGAGCAGCACCGCGTCACAGCCAAGCTCCATCGCGAGGGCAGCATCCGAGGCGGTGCCGATCCCGGCATCGAGCACCACCGGCACGGCACTTTGGGCGCAAATTCGCTCGATATTATAAGGGTTGGCGATGCCGAGGCCCGAGCCGATTGGCGAGCCGAGCGGCATGACCGCGCAAGCACCCAAATCAGCGAGTTTGCGGCAGAGAATCGGATCATCGGTGCAATAAGGCAGCACGGTAAAGCCGGCTTTGACCAGAATGGCGGTGGCTTCGAGCAGGAGTTCGGCATCGGGGTAGAGGGTTTCGCGGTCACCGATGATTTCGAGCTTGATCCAGTTGGTGCCGAGGGCTTCGCGGGCAAGGTTGGCGGTCAGCACCGCATCGCGCACGCTGGCGCAGCCGGCAGTGTTGGGCAGAAGCCGATACCGGCCACCAAGCTCATCGAGCAGGGAGCCGCCATAGGCTTCCAAGCTGATCCGCCGGATCGCCATGGTCACCAAAGCGGGTTCACCCGCCTCAAGGGCGGCAAGCATCATCGCCTGGTTCGGATAGGAGGCCGTGCCCATGAACAGGCGCGAGGCCAGGGTTTCGCCGGCGATGCGCAGCGGATCGGCGGTCATCTCAGCCGCCGCCCACGGCACGGACGATTTCAATGGCATCGCCCGCCACCAGTCTGGTGCTCGCCCAGGCACTGGCGGGCACGATCTGATCATTGAGCGCCACGGCGAGGCCCTTGGTTTGTTCGACGCCTTTGACCACGAGCAGGGCGGCGATGGTCGCCGCGATCGGTTCGAAGCTGCCATTGACCCGAATTTCGTCACTCATGCGGTTTTTCGCTCCTTTTGCGGATAAGGATGGGATTGGAGAGGCGTGAAGCGTGCCGGATTGAACGGGGCGATTTGCGGATCAAGCGTGCCGGTGAGGAGGGAATTCGCGATGAGGGTTGCGGTGATCGGGGTGAGCAGAATCCCGTTGCGATGATGGCCCGTTGCGAAATGCAGGCCAAGCAGGGCGCTCGGGCCGAGCAAAGGCGCATCGTCGCGCGAGCCGGGGCGAAACCCGACCCAGCTTTCAATGATCGGCAAATCCTCGATAGCGGGCACCGCACGCCAGGCGCCATCCAGCAGCGAATACAGGCCGCCTGCGGTGATTTGATCGTTAAAACCGCTTTCCTCGACGGTGGCGCCGATAATCAGCCGACCATCGGCGCGCGGCACCAGATAAGCGCGCGGTGCCCACACCACATGGCGCAGCAACGGCGCTGCCGGATCCATTTGCACCGCTAACATCTGGCCTTTGACCGGGCGGATCGGCGGGCGCGGGATCGGTAAATCGAGCAGACCAGACCAGGCCCCGGCGGCGAGCACGACCTGATCGGCGTCGAACACGGTGCCGTCCGCTAAAACAACGCCGTTGGCGCATCCGGCCTGGGTGCTGATCCGGGTAATCGGGGCGCCCTCGCGCAGCGCGCCGCCCGCGCGGGTAAAAGCGGTGGCGAGTGCGGTTGTGAGCAGGCGATTATCGACCTGGATATCATTCGGCGAAGCAATCGCACCGGCGAGATTGGGGCCGAGATGCGGCTCGCGCAAGCGGGCTTGCGCGGGGGTCAACCAGTCGAGCGCGATGCCTTGGCTTTGCTGAAAGGCCAGATCATGGCGCAATTTTTCGGCATCGTCGCGGTTGAGGGCGATCAGCAAGGTGCCCTCGCGCCGCAATCCAACCAACTGGCCGGTTGCGGCTTCGAGTTCGGCGGCGAAATCCGGCCAAAGGCTGAGCGAGGCCCGGCTGAGCGCGCCCAAGGCCGCCTCACCGGGTTCGGTTTCGCACGCGGCGGCGAGCATGCCCGCTGCCGCATAGCTCGCGCCTCGCCCGATCCGATCACGCTCGAAAATGGTTACCACCGCACCCGCTTGGGCGAGGCGCCAGCCGATGGCGAGACCGATAACCCCGCCACCAATGATGGCGATGCGCATCGGTTTACTCCGCCGCTGAGGCCTCAAGATAAATCTGGCTGCCCGCATCCCGAAACTCAGCACTTTTTTGCTCCAGCCCGGCGATCCGCTCCGCATCGGCGCGGATATCCTGGGTGATTTTCATGGAGCAAAATTTCGGCCCGCACATCGAACAAAAATGCGCAACTTTATGCGCGTCCTTGGGCAGGGTTTCATCGTGATAAGCCCGCGCGGTATCGGGATCGAGGCCGAGATTAAACTGATCCTGCCAGCGGAAATCAAAACGGGCGCGACTAACAGCGTCATCGCGCAACCGCGCGGCCGGATGGCCCTTGGCCAAATCAGCGGCGTGGGCGGCGAGACGATAGGTAATCACGCCGACCTTCACATCGTCGCGATTGGGCAGGCCCAAATGCTCCTTGGGCGTCACATAACACAGCATGGCGGTGCCAAACCAGCCGATCATCGCCGCACCAATCGCCGAGGTGATATGATCATAGCCGGGCGCGATATCGGTCGTTAGTGGTCCTAACGTGTAGAACGGCGCTTCGTGGCAAACTTTGAGCTGCCGATCCATGTTTTCTTTGATTTTATGCATCGCCACATGGCCCGGCCCTTCGATCATCACCTGGCAGCCTTTATCCCAGGCGCGCTTGGTGAGTTCACCGAGCGTATCGAGTTCGGCGAACTGGGCGGCGTCGTTGGCATCCGCGACCGAGCCGGGACGCAGCCCGTCGCCGAGTGAGAAGGAGACGTCGTATTTGCGCATGATGTCGCAGATTTCGTCGAAATGGGTGTAGAGGAAGCTCTCCTGATGATGG
>JAJZEG010000036.1 GCA_021828605.1 Pseudomonadota bacterium
GTCGTAATCATAGAAGCGGACCAAATCCAACAATTCCTCACTATCGACCGCATGATCGACAATGGCGAGCCTGGATTTCAAATAGGCGACCAAACGGTCCAAATAGTTGGTTGATGTGCCAAAAATGAGTATTTTCATAACAACCTCTGGTTTTCTGAATTGATAAATACAACCATTGAGAGTGTTCGTCAATAATTATTTTGTTATGAGACAGATAAATTTTATTTTTAGGCACGTCTCTATTTTTATTTTTTATTAAGAAAGATGAGCAGGTCGGCATCTAGAGTGCGGTCCGCTTGACGCAAGCGCGCCAAGCGGACCGCACTCTAACTTTATGGTGCGAGGCTGATTCACGTTTGGAATTGCCGCGCGCATCGCGCGTCAATTCCTAACGATCAGGCTCTAATCAATGATGGATCGATGACGGTTCAGTGACAGAAAATTGAAGGTTCGATGAATTTCCAATGGATTTTGGAAAAGGCGATTGCGTCACCAGGCGGTTTCTGGGCATCGGTCCCCGCAAGAGACGTAACAAATTCTTACAGGAGTCTTCCGGTGCGACTGAAATATACGGCGGTTCAAGGCGCGTTCGTTGGTTTGTTGTTGGGCAGTACAGCACTCGCACCGGTCCAAGGCTGGGCTCAGGCGGTGAATGCCGGTGAGGTCTCGGCTGCAGGGGCGGCGGTATTGCCCGGCACGATCAAGGCGCCGTCGCAGAAGAAGATTTTCCATTCGGCGACCACCACCCGCGTGCTTAATCGGCGGATTATGGATGCGGCGGGGCCGGTTGCCGGGTCGGCGCAGATTTTGTCCTATGCGCCGGGGGTGAATGTCAGCGGCTATGGCAATAGCGGCTCAACCAAATACACCATCACCCTCGATGGCGTGACCCAGGGCTGGGGTGGCTATGGCGGCTTTACCGGCGATGGCGCGATTGGGGTGACGCTGAACGGGATTCCGGTGGTTGATCCGGCGAGCGCGTTATTTCAGTCGAACATGATCCCGCAAACCGCGATGATCGCGAGCACAGCGGTGACGTATGGTCCGGGTGAGCCGGTTGATCGCTGGTATAATAATATCGGCGGCGGCATCGAATACAGCCTGGTTCAGCCGACGGCGAAGGCGGGTGGTGATGTCAATTTGACCTATGGCAGCTATGGTCAGAAGAATTTGGAATTCGATTTGCGCACTGGCCTGTATCATGGCTGGTCGACGGTGATTGCCGGTGGCGCCGGCGATGGCAATAGTTTCCGCAAGGCGGCGGATGGGTTCAACAGCCCGAACGAGAATTATGCGATCTATGCTGAGACGGTGAAGTCGTTCGCGACCGGCTCGGTGGCTTTTGGGGGCTATTTTGCGCGCAGCCAGGGCTATCGGGTGCCGGTGATCCCGACCACGCCGCAGGCCGGGGTGACGATTACCGGTAATCCGGGTCAACCGGGATCGACGCTTTATAGCCAGACAACCTCCGGCTTTAACAGCGCCTTGCCGTTCAATACCTATGACAAGAACGATACCGACGCGTTGTGGATGGTGTTCGGCAAAGAAAACTTTAATCTCGACAGCGCCACCACTTTGCATAACCTGACCTATTACGAGAACTTCACCCGCGTGCATTCGCGGATCACCAATTTATACGGAACCGGGCCGAAGCAGGACGAATATAACAACCCCTACACCAATGTATTCGGCGATAAATTATGGCTCACAGAAAAATTGCCGTTCAATACACTGAATTTCGGCGGCTATTTCATCCATACCACCTATAATTCGCGGAATAATTTCTATAATCCGGCGAATGGCGGCAATAAGGGGATCGTCAATATCGGCGGTAAAATCCGCTCCTCTTATTTTAACCTGGATGATTTTGCGGCCTTCGTGCAGGATGATATTCATCCGATCAGCGCGCTGAATATCGTGCCGGGCGTGCGTTTGGTTAGTTTTCAGGCAAATTATGCAAATAATAGCCTGCAAGATTTTGGTTTCGCGCCGGGCGTGGTGCTCTCAACCCACTGCCCGCTGACCGGCGCCTCGACCTCGGGCAACACCACCGATCAGGGGGCGAGCTGCGGGGCGAGTGAGAGTCGCAACGGCGTCGAGCCGTCCTTATCGGCGAATTTGCAGGTTCTGCCTTGGATGTCGGTTTATGGAAGCTACGCTGAGGCGCTGCGTTCGCCGCCGCTCGGCGGTGGCGGCGGGTTGTTCCAGTCGGTCAATCCGAACTCCTATCATTTGGAGTTGGGCCAGGAGTTTCAGGCCGGAGCGAAATTTCATGTTCGCGACAATGGATTTTTGCATCATTTTCTCGCCGGCGTGAGCTTTTTCCACCTGCGCTATTCCAAACAGTCGCTGAAATATACGCTGGCGAATGGCAATACGATCGAGGCGAATGGCAGCTCGCTCTATAAGGGGGTGAATGCGTTCGTTGATGATAATCCGATTTATAGCCTGTTCGTCTATGGCAACGTCGCTTACGTGGACGCCAAATATCAAAATTACGTCACGGGCGCAGGTTCGGCCAATCCCGGCACCAGCTATGCCGGGCGCACCGTGCCTTACGTGCCGACCACCAGCTTTAATGTGGGCGCGTATTATGATTACAGTTTGGGATCGGCTTTGCTCGAACCGCGGGCCTGGTATCAATATACCGGCACCCAGAACCTGTTTAACAATGTCAGCGGCGCGCCCAGCCGACAGACCATGCCGGGCTATGGCACGATCAATCTGTCGCTGAAACTGACCCTGCCGGTGCGGGTGCCGTATGCGGGTAAAAAGCGCCTCGATTTCACCCTGACGGCGCTCAATATCGCCGATAATCGCTACAATGAATATGAATATATTTCATCGGGCGGGTATTTCAGCACGGCGAATGGCGGCTATTTGCTCGCTTATCCGGGCGCGCCGCTCAGTGTTTACGGCAGCGTGGGTATGCATTTTTGAGCCATTGCCGTGATCGCAAGACGGTTTCGTCGCGCGGTCACGGCACCCGGGTTGGTGACTGTCACATATCCTTCACACGCGAGGCGCGCTGCTTGGGCTAAAGCTGCGCTCGTTCTCGCCGCGTCACGGGTTTGATCTATCGTTCGGTTCTCAGGAGTGTTTGTCATGTCGCTTGGTTATATCGTCCATCTCGCCAATTATTCCGATGGCGTGCTCTATGTGTTGGCGGTGCTGTTTTTGCTGGCAACGGCGGTGATGTTGGACCGGGTTT
>JAJZEG010000001.1 GCA_021828605.1 Pseudomonadota bacterium
GCGGCGTTGGCGACGTTGATTGGCTGCATCGTCAGGCAGGAGCCGCGCCGATTACCCATGACCTCCACCCAAATACTGATTTTGGGCTATGCGGGGCTGATTACGCTGAACAGCGTCTTTGCGTTGGTGCCTGCCCATGTCGAGATGCATGGCTATATTCCTTTGATGAAATCACTCGGCTTTGTGTTGTTGGCGGGAGCGTTGTTGACATCGCGGCGGCGGCTGCATGCGGTGATTTGGATTATGGTGGTGTCGATTGGGTATTATGGGGTGCGCGGCGGGGTATTTACCCTACTGACCGGCGGGGATGACCATGTTTATGGTCCCGCGAACACGTTTATTGGCGATAATAATCAATTGGCGGTGGCGTTGTTGATGACGATTCCGCTGATGAATTATTTGCGCCTGCATACGCTCCATCGTACTGTACGGATTGGCCTGGTGGCGGCGATGGTGTTGTCATTGTTGGCGGTGGTGGCAACCTATTCACGCGGCGGGCTGATTGCGTTGGCGGCGATGGGCGTGCGGTTTTGGTGGAATGGCAAGAACCGGGCAGCGAATTTTCTGTTGATCGGGCTGGTGCTGGTGGCGGCGATTGGGTTTATGCCCGCCGAATGGCAGGCGCGGATGTTTACCATTTTGCATTTTCACCATTCAAACTCGGCGAATGATCGGCTAACCATCTGGCGCGAGGCGGTAGGGATTGCTTTGCATAATCCGCTGACCGGCGGGGGTTTTCAGGCGACAGCGATCCCGAGCGTGCTGCATCGTTATTTTCCGCTGGCGCATCAGCGTGCGACCCATAGTATTTGGTTCGAGGTGTTGGGTGATCAGGGCTTTCCAGCGTTGATGATGTGGATCGCGCTCAATGTGAACGGGTTGCTGATGGCGCGGCGGGTCGCGCGGGAGGCGGGGACCGATCCGAGCTTGGCGTGGCTGGGCGATTTGGGGAGGATGGTCGAAGTTTCGATTATCGCGTTCATGGTGGGTGGATCGCTGTTATCGCTCGCTTATTATGATTATTTTTTCATGTTGCTGACAGTGGTATCCTCGGCATTCCTCCTGCTGCGTGGCGCGTTAGTACAGGCAGACCCCATTCATGCTAAGCCTAAACGCGCACCAGGCTGGCGTGGCCGGCGGGCGGCGCTGCAATGAGTGCGCTGTTTTTTTTAGGCACGACGGTCGTGGTGTTGTGGCTGGGGCTTTGGATGTTCCAAGAGCCTGGTGATGGTGTGCCGCGCGCGAAGCCGCGGGCGGCGCCGTTTGATTATGCCGAGATCGCACCAATCGTTGCCGCCCAGGCGCATAAAAAGCCGGGTGCGCGCTGGCGAGAAAGGCGGGCCACACCGGGGCGTGGCCGTTGATGCGCGTCGTGACCATTTCGACGCTTTATCCTAATGCCGAGTTTCCGGCGCACGGGGTTTTTGTTGAGACCCGGTTGCGGCATCTCCTTGCGGATACCGGGATTGATGGGCGGGTGATAGCGCCGGTGCCGTATTTTCCGGCTGGTGCCAAAATATTTGGCCGTTATGGTCGTTGGGGTCGGGTAGCGGGTTGCGAGAGGCGGCGCGATATTGAGGTGCTGCACCCGCGCTATCTGGTGATCCCTGGGCTGAGCGGGAGTGCCACGCCCGGCCTATTGTTTCGCGCGATGCGACGCGCCATTGTGCAGTTGCGCGCGACTGGATTTGTGCCTGATTTGATCGATGCCCATTATTTATATCCTGATGGGGTTGCCGCCGCACGGCTGGCGCGCGTGCTGAATTTGCCGTTAGTGATTACCGCGCGCGGTTCTGATGTAACCGCGTGGCCGCAGATGCGCGTGCCCGCGCGTCAAATTCGTGCGGCGCTCGGCCAGGCCGATCACTTGATCGCGGTGAGCGCGGCCCTTGCGGAGGGATTGGTCGCGTTGGGGGCAAATCCTGATAAGGTGACGGTGTTACGCAACGGCGTGGAGCTGAACCGATTCACGGCGATTGACCCGGAGGGTGCGCGTGCGCGCAGCTTTCAGCCGCGTCGGTATTTATTGTCGGTGGGACATTTGATCGCGCGCAAGGGCCATGATCGGGTGATCCAGGCGTTGGCGGCGTTAGATCGGGCGGGCTCGGAGCGGCTGGATTTGCTGATTATTGGCGCGGGGCCTGAAGAACAGCGATTGCGTAAATTGGTGGCGAGGCTTGGTCTGGCGGACCGGGTGCGGCTGATGGGCGAGATCAAGCCTGACGAGTTGGCGATGTATTATTCCGGTGCCGAGGCTTTGGTTTTGGCATCGAGCCGGGAAGGTTGGGCGAATGTCTTGCTTGAATCTATGGCCTGCGGGACGCCGGTGATCGCATCGCCGGCACCGGGCAATGCCGAGGTGGTGCGCGAGCGTGCGGCGGGGTTGGTGGCGGCGGCGAACACGCCGGAGGCATTGGCCTGTGCTTTGATCAAACTGCGCGCGGCGCTGCCTGATCGTGCCGCGACGCATGCTTTTGCTGCGCGGCATGATTGGCGCAGTATCAGCATGGGCCAGGCCCAGATTTTTGAGACCGTGCTGGCACGGCGCGACCGATCAGGCGCAGCCGCCGACTGATTTCGCGCCCTGTCACCTCGGCGCTGCGCTCAGGGCGACTACGTCAAACGCCCCATATCGCGATACCAATCTCCTGGGTTTAGCTCAATGCACCGAACCAGCGGGGGCGGTTCAATGTTTGGGAGATGGGATCATGCGTGCAGCAAATAAGGCGGTCGTTGTTTCGCGCCGACGCCGATTGGGATTGGCTTGGGTTGGCTTATTGTTGGGCACCACGGTGATGAGCGCGGTGCCGATTGCGCAGGCGGCACCGAAGGTGGTTAAGGTTGGTGTGTTGCAATCATTATCAGGGACGATGGCGATTAGCGAGGTTCCCTTGGAGCGCGCCGAATTGCTGGCTATTGATCAGATCAATGCGCATGGCGGGGTGATGGGACATAAAATTGTTCCGGTGTTGGAAGATGGCGCGTCCGAGCCGTCGACCTTCGCGCAGAAGGCGACGCAGCTTATTGAGCAGGATAAGGTTGTTACGGTATTTGGCGGCTGGACCTCGGCAAGCCGTAAGGCGATGCTGCCGGTATTCCAGAAATTCAATAATCTGCTGTGGTATCCTGTGCAGTTCGAGGGCAATGAATGTTCGCCGAATATCATGTATTCGGGCGCGCAGCCGAACCAGCAGGCTTTGCCCGCACTGAA
>JAJZEG010000360.1 GCA_021828605.1 Pseudomonadota bacterium
ATAATCCAAGCGCCGATCAGCGCGCCAGCGCACCAGATCACCGGTCCGATAGAGCCGCGCGCCTGGGGTTTTGGCGTGAGGGTCAGCGATAAAGCGCTCAGCGGTCAATCCTGGCCGGTTCAAATAGCCCAAAGCCAAAGCCGGACCCCCGACATAGAGCTCGCCCACAATGCCAACCGGGCAGGGGCGTAGCTTGGCATCCAAAACCAATAGCCGGACATTTTTGGTCGGGCCACCGATTGTCACCGCTCCGCCCGGTTCCATGGGCGGTGACATGCTCACACAAATACTGGTTTCGGTCGGCCCATACGCGTTGATCATCAACCGACCCGGCGCAAACCGCGCGACTAAATCCGGCGAACACGCTTCGCCGCCAACCACAAGCACGCGTAAACTGGCCACATCGCTGAGCGCCAAGGTCGCGAGCACCGAGGGGACGATCAACGCATGCGTGACCTGGTGCGAAACAAGTGCGTTTGCCAGTGCAGCGCCGGTTAGAACCGTCTCGTCAGGCACCACCAGCGCAGCTCCGCTGGTCAGCGCCATTAAAATTTCCATGACGAACGCATCGAAACTCGGCGCCGCCGCCTGCAAAACCCGCGCATCGGGAGTGATCATCAGGCGTTCATGCAGCGTATCGGCTAACGCGCCGAGCCCGGCATGTGGAACGACCACACCCTTAGGGGCGCCAGTGCTGCCGGAGGTGAACAATATGTAAGCGGGCGCGTTATTATCCAGCGGGTGAAGGCTCACCGCGCTGATCAGATCAGCGATCAGCGTAGCAGATATCGGCGCATCCCGGAGCGGCTGATCAAGGACTAATTTCGGTTGCACGTCCGCAACCATGCGCTCACGCCGCGCCAATGGCACCGCCGGGTCCAACGGTAAAAAAATTGCACCAGCAAACCCAGCCGCGAGGCAAGCCTGCAAAAACCCGGCCCCGCGCGGCAAATTGATGCCAACGATATCCCCGGCCCGGACGCCGCGCTCGGTCAATTCGACCGCACCCGCCGCGGCTGTGCGCAATAAATCGGCGTAAGAAATGACGTGAGCGGACGTGATGAGGGCCGGCGCATCGGGGTTGATCCGTGCGGAACGGACCAGCATTTCCGGCAAGGTCAGCCCGGCCAGGGTTGTACCCATTAGCCTTGCCCCCAATCATCGAGCAACATTTCTGCTTCATCCGAGTCCATCATATCCAGATCGGCGAGCGGGGTTTGCGGATGAGCGCTCGCCTGATCCAGCAGCCGGACCAGCCGGGTTGCGAATTGCTCGATCGTGGCCTGATCAAACACGTCGCATCGATATTCCAATCCGCCGACAATCCCGTTCGCCACGCCACCCGATCCACGGGTTTCGCTCAAAATCAACGTCAAATCGAACCGCGCCGCCTCCAGGGTTACGGGTTCGGGGGTTACGGTGAGACCTGGCAACTCCAATTGCTGATCGAGCAGGTTTTGAAAGCTCAACACGACCTGAAAGAGCGGATGTCGGGACGCGTTGCGCTTGGGATTCAAGGCCTCAACGACCCGCTCAAACGGTGCATCCTGATGCGCATACGCACCCAAATTAAATGACCGCACCCGACCGATTAACTCGGCAAAACTCGGATTGCCCGAAACGTCCGCGCGCAGGGTGAGCATATTGATAAAGCAGCCGATGAGCGGGTCCAGCGCGGCATCGAGGCGCCCGGCGACCGGCGAGCCAATCGCAATATCATCACCACTGCCCAAACGGCTGAGCAAGGCGGCAAAGCCGGCTTGCAACACCATGAATAAGCTCGCCGTTTCTGCCCGGGCGAGGCGTATCAGGCGGGTATGCAACGCCGCATCAATCCGAACCGGGACAACCGCCCCACGATGTCCAGCAACAAGCGGGAACGGACGATCAACCGGTAGTGTGATCGTTTCGGGTAATCCGGACAAAGCCGGGGTCCAGAATTGCAAATCCCGCGCCAAGCTTGCCTGTTGGTCGCGCTGCCATAGCGCGAAATCAGCATATTGCACGGCTAGAATCGGCCAGTCCGGAGACGATCCGTTGAGCCGCGCGGCATAGGCTTCGCCCAGATCCCGCGCACAGGCGCTCAGCGACGCGCCATCGGCGGCAATGTGATGAACCAGGATCAACAACACATGATCATCCGGCCCGATTTCCCATAGCATGAGCCGGACCGGCAATTCGGCGGTCAGATCAAATCCGCGTTGGGCTGCCTCATGCAGGCGAGCCGAAATATCATCGGCCTTGAGGGGCTCAAGAGTAATCGGCAAGCGTGCCGCATCCGGTGCCAAAATCCTCTGACTCGCTTCGATATCGCCCGATCCCGGGACGATCACTGTGCGCAATATCTCATGACGTTCGAGCAAATCTCGCGCCGCCGCTTCCATGGCCGCGTGATCCAGCCTGCCGCGCATCCGCAAACCCAAGGTCAAATTAAACGCAGCCGTAGCGCCGGTAAGCTGGCACAGGGTCCAAATCCGCGATTGCGCGGCGGATAAAGGTATCAGTGCCGGACGCAGTCGCCGGGTGATTGGTTCGCGCCCGGACTCTGCCCGGTCGATCAGGCCAGCCAGACCCGCGATATTGGTGGTTTCAAACATTGCCGCGAGGGGCAACTCAACCCCGAAAGTTTCGCGCACCCGTGCAACCACCTTGGCGACCATCAAGGAGTCGGCACCCAACTCAAAAATATTCGCGTCAACATCGACATCGCTTAAGCCGAGTGTGCTGCAAAATAACGAGACCAACACATCCTCAGTGATGCTGAGGGCGGTGCGGGTGCCAAGGCGGCTGAAATCCGGGGCTGGCAGGGCCTTGCGATCAAGTTTACCGGCCGGCGAGACCGGCATCTCGGTAAGCGCGATAATCATCGAGGGCTGCATGTAATCGGGCAACGCCCGGGCAAGCTGATGTTTAAGGGCCGCAATATCGGGCTCAGGACCGTCCGGTTGCGCACAGACATACGCCACCAACCGCTCATCACGCACCATACAGGCTGCCGCTCCAACACCCGGCAAGGAGGCGAGCACGGCTTCGATTTCACCAAGCTCAATACGAAATCCCCGCAATTTCACCTGATGATCGGCGCGCCCGATAAAATGCAGTGCCCCGTCACGTCGGCAAACCAAATCGCCGGTGCGATACATCCGTGTGCCCGGTGGGCCAAATGGATCAGCAACAAACCGCGTCGCGGTCAAACCGGGCCGATTCAAA
>JAJZEG010000265.1 GCA_021828605.1 Pseudomonadota bacterium
GAATTTTTCGTTGGCCGCGCGGAGTGCATTATTGGTGGGATCGGCGCGGGCGGCGGCGGCTTCGATGAGATCGGCCCCGGCGCAGAAATGATCGCCTGCGCCGCGTAGCACGATGATGCGATCAGCTTGGTTGTTTGCTGCATTATGCAGGGCAATGGCGAGTTGGTCGATCATTGCGTCGGTCAGCGCGTTGCGCGCGGCGGGGCGGTTGAGGGTGAGGGTGAGCACGCTGTCGCTGCGGGTGATCAGAACCGGGTCGGTCATTGCGCGGCTTTGCCGGGGAGCGTGCCTTCATATTTTGCGATGATGCCGAGCATGATTTCGTCAGCACCGCCGCCGATGGAGACCAGGCGACCATCGCGGTAGGCGCGCGAGATTGGGTTGTCCCAGCTATAGCCCATGCCGCCCCAATATTGCAGGCAGGAATCGGCAACTTCACGGCTGAGCCTACCACATTTCAGTTTCGCCATCGAGGCGAGACGGGTGACGTCCTGGCCACTCACATAAAGCTCGACCGCGCGATAGGTGAGTGCGCGCAGGGCCTCGATTTCGGTGCGTAGTTCGGCGAGGCGGAAATGCACCACCTGGTTATCGAGAATGGGTTTGCCGAAGGTTTTACGGGCGCGGGTGTAATCGATGGTTTGATCGACCAGCCGGTCCAGCATCAGCAGGGAGTTCGCGGCGGCCCAGAGACGTTCCTCCTGGAATTGCAGCATTTGGAACATGAAGCCCAGACCTTCCTGGCCGATGAGATTGCGGCGCGGGATGCGAACATCATCGAAAAAGATTTGCGCGGTATCCGAGGAATTCATGCCGATTTTGTGAATTTTTTGGCGGGTGATGCCGGGGGTTTTGGTGGGCACCATGATCAGGGATTTGTTTTTATGCGGCTTGTCAGCGGAGGTGTTGGCGAGCAGGCAAATCCAGTCGGCTTGCAGCCCGTTAGTGATCCACATTTTCGAGCCGTTGATGATGTAATCATCGCCGTCATGGCGGGCGGTGGTTTTGATCGCCGCGACATCCGAGCCACCGCCGGGTTCACTCACGGCGACGCAGCCGACCATGTCACCGGCGATGGCCGGGGCGAGAAACTCGTGGCGCAAATCATCGGAGCCGAAACGGGCGAGAGCCGGGGTGCACATATCGGTATGCACGCCAATTGCCATTGGCACGCCGCCGCAATCGCAGGTGCCGAGGGCTTCGGCGACAATGGCGGAATAGCTGAAATCGAGACCAAGACCGCCAAAGGCTTCGGGATATTTGACGCCGAGCAGACCGAGATTGCCCATTTTTTTGAATAATTCATGGGCGGGAAACGCGTCGGCCTTTTCCCATTCGGTGATATGCGGGTTGATTTCGGCGGCGACGAATTTCAAAACAGTGTCGCGCAGAGCGAGATGTTCGGTGGTGAGGTTCATGAGTGTTCCTAGAAGCGTTGGACGCCAAAATGGTTGGGATGCAGGGTGCGCGCTGCGGCTTCGCTGATGGTGGCGAGGCAGAAAGCGAGAATGGCGCGGGTGTCACGCGGGTCGATAATGCCATCGTCCCAGAGGCGGGCGGTGCCGAACAGGACATTCGCTTCCGCATCGAGCTTGTTTTGCAAATTATCAGACATTTGCTGCATCGCGGCCTCGTTGACCGTTTGGCCTGCGCGTTCGAACTTGGCGCGGCTGATAATATTCATCACGGTGGCGGCTTGGGCGCCGCCCATAACGGCGGTGCGCGCGGTGGGCCAGGAGAAAATGAAATGCGGATCAAAGCCGCGACCGCACATGCCGTAATTGCCTGCGCCGAACGAGCCGCCAATGACGATGGTGAGTTTGGGGACGCGCGCGTTGGCGACGGCCTGGATCATTTTCGAGCCGTGCTTGATTGCGCCTGCATGTTCGGCGACGCTGCCGACCATGTAGCCGGTGGTGTTTTGGATAAATAACAAAGGCAGACCCGCTTGATCGCAGGATTGGATGAATTGCGCGGCTTTCATCGAGCCTTGCGGTTGGATCGGCGCGTTATTGGCGATGATGCCGATGGGATGGCCGTTAATGCGGGCATGGCCGCATACGGTATCGGCGCCGAAATTTTCCTTATATTCGAGGAAATCGGCGTCATCGATCAGATGGGCGATGATTGCGCGGCCATCGCAGGGCGTGCGCTCATCGGCGGGGATGATGCCGAGCAGATGCGCGGGATCGAGGGCGCTGGGGCGGATCGGCGTGGCGTTGGCGGGTTGCAGGCCGAGTTTGCTGATCAGGTCGCGCACCAGATCGAGCGCGGCGCGGTCATCATCGGCGATATATTCGCCGAGCCCGGTGATGGTGGCGTGCAGGGTGGCGCCGCCGAGACTTTCCTCGTCGATTTTCTCGCCGATGGCGGCTTCGACCAGAGGCGGGCCGGCGAGAAAGATTTTTGAGCGGTCGCGCACCAGCACGACATAATCAGACAGGCCGGGCAGATAGGCGCCGCCCGCCGTGGCGGAGCCATGCACCACGGCGATTTGCGGAATGCCCATGGCGGATAATCGGGCCTGGTTGGCAAAGCTGCGCCCGCCTTCGACGAATAATTCGCTTTGATAGAGCAGGTTGGCGCCACCACTTTCGACCAGATAAATGATGGGTAGTTTGTTGAGGCGGGCGATTTCCTGGGCGCGCAGGGTTTTGCGCAGGCCCATCGGCGCGACGGTGCCGCCTTTGATCGCGCTGTCATTGGCGATGACCATCACCCGCACGCCGCTGACGAAGCCGATGCCCGCGATGCCGCCGCCACCGCTGATGCTGCGTTTGCCATCATCATCATGCATGCCCAAACCGGCGAGGCTGGAGAGTTCGATGAAGGCGGCACCACGATCGAGCAGATGAGCGAGGCGTTGACGCGGGGTCAGTTGGCCGCGCTTGGCGAATTTCGGACGCGCGGCGACATCCTGCGCGATAATGGCGGCTTCGAGCGCGCGGAAGGTTGTGATTTTTTCGCTCATTGCCGCTTTATTGGCGGCGAATTGCGGGGTGTTAGTATTGATGGGCGGGCGCAGAGGCGGCATTAGCCGGGCTCGCTGGTTAGCACCGCGACCGGTTGGGCGCGGTGAAAGCCATTATATGGCGCGGTGCCGCCCTCGGTTGGGAGCGGAAAAGCGCGGTGGCCGAGCGGGGCGCCGCCATCGATTTGCAAAACCGCGCCGGTGATGAAGGATGCTGCGGGCGAGAGCAGAAAGCAGATGGCGGCGCTGATTTCGGCTTCGGTGCCGAGCCGGTGCAGAGGCACGCTTTGATGGAGTTTTTTGATCATCGGCTGCATGGCAGGGCCGTATTGATCAAGGCCGGAGGAGGCGATCCAGCCGGGGGCGATGGCATTGACCCGCACGCCGGATGCGGCCCACTCGAAGGCGGCGGTTTTGGTGAGATTGACCATGCCCGCGCGCGCGGCACCCGAATGGCCCATGCCGGGCATGCCGTTCCACATATCGGCGACGATGTTCACGATGGCCCCGCCCTGCTGTTTCATGCTGGCATTGTAACAGACTTTGGCGAGCAGGAAGCCGCCGGTCAGGTTGGTGGCGACCACTGCCTCGAAGCCGTTTTTGGAAATATTGGCCAGCGGCGCAGGAAATTGGCCGCCCGCATTATTGACCAGACCGGTGATGCGGCCATGGCGGGTGCAGAGATCGGCGATGGCGGCTTCAATCGTTGGTTCATCGCGAATATCGAGATTGATCGCTTCGCCGCTGCCGCCATCGGCGGTGAGTTCGGCGAGCACGGCATCGAGCGGGGCGCGGCGGCGACCGATTAACACCACATGGGCGCCTAAAGCGGCTAGCTCATGGGCGGTGCAGCGACCGATGCCGGTGCCGCCACCGGTGACAATGATAACAGAGCCCGCGAAGAGTTGATCACGAAAAACGCTGTGATAATGCGCGGATGGCTCTGACACATAATCCTCCTGGCCAATATTGCTTGCATGGCTAACGTGACCGGTTATTTGACGCAGTATGAAGGCGATTGACGCGCACGTCAATTGGAATTATGGTGCGATGATTAATTCATCAGGAGTGGATCATGGATTTTGCGGAATGTTCGAGCCGGATCACCGAGAAGGTTGGCACCGAAAGCGGGCTGGGCGCCAAGCTTAAATTTGATTGTGGCAGCGATGGGCAGATTTTTGTGGATGGCACCGCGACGCCCAACACGGTGACCCATAGTGACGCGCCCGCCGATTGCACCATCAAGATCGCGCTGGCGGATTTATCGGCTTTGCTTGACAGCACGCTCGATCCGATGACTGGTTTTATGACCGGGCGCTTCACCGTTGAGGGTGATATTGGTGTGGCGTTGAAACTGCAAAATGTTGTTTGAGACCTAATGCTCAGCGACTCTGATCAGGCGGCGAATAGTTATTTGCGCGAGCAGCGCGGGGCGTCGGGCAAAGCGGGGTCGCGGCGGGCGCCGGGTGAGGCCTTATTCGGGATTGCTGATATTGCCGCCGAGTTTGGCGTCACCACCCGCACCATCCGGTTCTATGAGCAAAAAGGCTTGATTTCGCTGCAACGGATCAATCGGGCGCGGGCGCTGACCAAGCGCGACCGGGCCCGATTGGCGTTGATTTTGCGCGCACGGGCGATTGGCTCCTCGCTTGAGGAAATCGCGCATTATCTGGAACTCTACGGCCAGCATGGCGAAGGGCGGTCACGGCAATTACGCTATGTGATTGATCGGACGCAGGACGCTATTGCTGATTTGGAGAGCAGGCGGGCGAAAATCGACTTGCTGCTCGCTGATTTGCGGGAAATCCATCAGACCAGTGTCGATAATTTGGCGTCGTTACCGGGCAAGTCATCATGAGGTGAGTGAGCCGGAACGCGCAATAACAATGGAGCGCGCGAGGGG
The DNA here is from genome assembly GCA_021828605.1 of Pseudomonadota bacterium. Next base: position 4,875 of record JAJZEG010000265.1, read on the forward strand.
GATGCGATGAACGAGGCGTTGATTTTTGAGGCGGTGCGCACACCGCGCGGCAAGGGCAAGGCAGATGGCAGCCTCAATGAGGTGAAGCCGGTGACGTTGCTGGCTGATTTGCTCAATGGATTACGCGATCGGCTCGATTTCGATACGGCTTTGGTTGATGATGTGGTGATGGGCTGCGTGACGCCGATTGGCGATCAAGGCTCGTGCATTGCCAAGACCGCTGCGCTGGCCGCCGGATGGGATTGGAACGCGTCGGGCGTGCAGATCAATCGGTTTTGTGCCTCCGGGCTCGATGCGGTTAATCAGGCGGCGCAGCGTGTGCGCTCGGGCTGGGAAGATTTGATTGTGGCGGGGGGTGTGGAATCAATGTCCCGCGTGCCGCTTGGCTCGGATGGCGGGGCCTGGGCGCTTGATCCGGCGACCAGCCTGGCGACGAATTTTGTGCCGCAAGGGATTGGCGCGGATTTGATCGCCACCTTGGATGGCTATCGGCGCGATGACGTTGATCAGTTTGCGCTGGTCTCGCAGCAGCGGGCGGCGGCGGCGCGTGCGGCCGGGCGGTTTGATCGCTCGGTGATCGCGGTGCGCGATGCGAATGGTCAGGTGATTTTGGCGCGCGATGAGTTTATTAAACCACAAACCACGTTAGAGGGGTTGGGCGCGCTGCCTGCGGCGTTTGAACAGGCCGGGCGGCTGGGGTTTGATCAAGTTGCGTTGCGGGTCTATCCGCAGGTTGAGACCATTCATCATGTGCATAGTGCGGGTAATTCCTCGGGAATTGTCGATGGGGCGGCGGCGGTGCTGATCGGCTCTGAGGCGCGCGGGCGCGATTTGGGCTTAGAGCCGCGCGGGCGGGTGGTGGCGACGGCGTTAGCGGGGAGTGACCCGACGATTATGCTCACCGGGCCGGTGCCCGCGACCCGCAAAGTATTGGCGCGGGCCGGGATGAGCATAGAGCAAATTGATTTGTTTGAGGTGAATGAAGCCTTTGCCGCCGTGCCGCTGCGCTTTATGCGCGAATTGGGGGTGGCGCATGAGCAAGTGAATGTGAATGGCGGGGCGATTGCGCTCGGCCATCCGTTAGGGGCGACCGGGGCGATGCTGGTGGGCACGCTGCTCGATGAATTGCAGCAACGCGGCCAGCGTTTTGGCTTGATTACCTTGTGCGTGGGTGGCGGCATGGGGATTGCAACGATCATTGAAGCGTTTTGAGGAGTTGATGATGGAAACGCTGAGTTTCGCCATTGAGAAGCGGATTGGGCTGCTGCGGTTTGATGATCGGCAGGCCCGCGTCAATACCATGAATGCGGTTTGGCAAAGCGAGTTTAACGCGGTGCTGGAGCAGATCGAGGGCCAGCTTTCTGCGCTGGATGGGGTGATTATCACCTCGGCCAAGAAGGGCCATTTTTTTGCCGGGGCTGATGTTAAATCCTTGCTCGGTCTGACCCGCGATGATGCAAGTGCGGTGTTTGCGCAGGTGGAGGCGATCAAGGCGATGCTGAGCCGCCTTGAGGCTTTGCCGATTCCGGTGGTGGCGGCGCTGAATGGTACGGCGTTGGGCGGTGGGTTTGAAATTGCGCTCGCCTGCCATCAGCGGTTTTGTGTGGCGGCGGCCTCGGTGCAGCTTGGGTTGCCGGAAGTCTCGCTCGGCCTGTTGCCCGGCGGCGGCGGGGTGACCAAAATGGTGCGGCTGTTGGGATTGGTGAAATCCCTGCCGATTTTGACCGAGGGAACTTTGTTATCGCCGCAGGCGGCGCAGGAATTGGGGCTGGTGCAGCTTGTGGCGGATCAGGATGCGCTGATGGACGAGGCGCGGGGTTGGATTGCGCGCCATGCTAAGCCGGTGCAGCCTTGGCTGGTGAAGGGCTATAAAATACCAGGCGGGACGCCGAGTTCGCCGGGTATCGCACCGATGTTGGCGATGGCGCCGGCGATGTTGCGGGCGAAAACCCAAGGCTGTTATCCGGCACCGGAGGCGATTTTGGCCTGTGCGGTGGAAGGCGCGCAGGTTGGGGTTGCCGCGGCGTTGCGGATTGAGTCGCGGTATTTTGCGCAGCTTGCCACTGGAATGGTTGCGCAGAATTTGATCCGGGTGTTTTTGCAGCGCACGGCGGCCAAATCGGCGCGGAGCGGGATTGGTTTTGCGCCGCGCCGGGTTGGGGTGCTGGGGGCCGGAATGATGGGCGGCGGCATCGCTTTTGCCAATGCGGCGCGCGGCATTGACTGTGTGCTCAAGGATGTGAGTGCCGAGGCTGCAATGCGGGGCAAGGACCATGGCAAAACGATTGTGGATAAGCGGATCAAGCGCAAAAGACTAACGCTGGCTGAGGGGGATGCGCTGTTGGCGCGGATTATGCCAACTACCGCGCTCGGTGATCTGGCCGGGTGTGATTTGATCATTGAGGCGGTGTTTGAAGATCCGGGTTTGAAGGCGCAGGTGATTGCCGAGGCGGCGGCGTTTGTTAGTCAGGATGGGATTTTTGCCTCGAATAGTTCGACCTTGCCGATGACCGGGTTGGCGCACGCTTTTAGTGATCCGACGCGGTTTGTTGGGCTGCATTTTTTCTCACCGGTCGAGCGAATGGAATTGCTGGAGATTATTCGCGGCAAACAGACCAGCGATGAGACGGTGGGCAAGGCGCTCGATTATGCCAGGATGATTGGCAAATTGCCGATTGTGGTGAATGATCGGCGGGGATTTTATACCAGCCGGACCTTTGGCACTTTTGTGATGGAGGGGGCGGCGATGCTGGCCGAGGGGATTCCGGGTGCCGCGATTGAGCGCGCGGCCTTGATGGTGGGGATGCCGGTTGGGCCGCTGGCGGTGTTGGACGAGACCTCCTTGTCGCTCGCGGTGCATGTGATGCAGGCCGCACAGGCGGCGGCGGTGGCAGAGGGGCAGGATTACCAGGCGAGCGTGGGTGAGGCGTTGGTTGCGCGCATGGTGCGCGAGTTTGGCCGGGCGGGTCGGGCGGCGGGGGGTGGGTTTTATGACTATCCCGAGCAGGGTGAAAAGCGGCTTTGGCCCGGTTTGGTCACGCATTTTGGCAAATCCGGGGTTGCGGTTGACGCAAAGCATCTGGGCGAGCGGTTTTTAATGCGTCAGGCCTTGGAGACGTTGCGTTGTTTGGTCGAGGGGGTGCTGAATTCGGGGCGGGATGCGAATTTGGGGTCGATTTTCGGGATTGGGTTTCCGGCTTGGACCGGCGGTGCGTGGCGGTTTATCGAGACGCAAGGATTGGCCGCGTTTACCGCGCGCTGTTCGGCTTTGGCCGATTTGTATGGGGCGCGGTTTGCACCGCCCGATTTACCTTCTGATTGGCAGATTGGCGCATGAGCATGGCGCGTCCGCTGGAGGGCGTGCGTGTGGTCGAGATCGAGGCGCTGGGGCCGGTGCCGTTTTGTGGCATGATGCTCGCGGATCTGGGCGCCGAAATTATTCAGGTTGGCAGGCCGGGCAAGCCGCAATTATTCGCGCTGCCGCGCGCGCGCGATCCGGTGCAGCGCGGGCGGGAGCGGGTTGAGTTGGATTTGAAGGATGCGGCGGGACGCGCTGCGTTGATGCCGTATTTGGCGCAGGCGGATATATTGATTGAGGGGTTTCGACCCGGCGTGATGGAGCGGCTGGGGCTTGGGCCGGAGGTGTTGCGCGCCGCCTATCCGCGTCTGGTTTATGGGCGGATAACCGGGTTTGGCCAGAGCGGGCCGTTAGCGGCGCGCGCGGGGCATGATTTGACCTATCTGGCGCTGAGCGGGGCGCTGCACGCGATGGGTCGGGCTGGGGAACGGCCGGTGCCGCCGTTGAATTTGGTTGCCGATTATGGCGGTGGGGCGATGCTGCTGGCAGTTGGGCTGTTAGCAGCGTTGGTCGGGCGCGGAGTGAGTGGGCAAGGTTGCGTGGTGGATGCGGCGATGATTGATGGCGCCTCTCTGCTGATGACGCCGTGTTATGCGCTGTTGGCGCAGGGATTATGGGAGGATCGGCGCGGGGTTAATCTGTTGGATGGCGGCGCGCCGTTTTATGACACCTATGAGACGGCGGATGGGCGTTATGTCGCGGTGGCGGCGTTGGAGAAGCAGTTTTTTGCGGAACTGCTCGCGATTTTGGGGATCGGCGCGGAATGGGGGGTGCGCCAATATGATCGGGCGGCTTGGCCTGCTTTGCGCGCCGCACTGGAGCGGGTGTTTTTGGGGCAGTCGCGCGATCATTGGGAGGCGGTGTTTGCCGGGAGTGATGCGTGCGTGGCGCCGGTTTTGAGCATGGCGGAGGCGGTGGTGCATGCGCATAATCGGGCGCGCTTGGTGCATGTGCGTGACGGGGCGATGATGCGTCCGGCGGCGGCGCCACGGTTTAGTATGGGTTAATCGGCAAAACCGTCGAAGCGGGCGACATCATTGAGCAAGGCGCGGGTGGAGCGGAGCGCATTAACCGGGGCGTCTTGGTCGCGATAGCCGATGGCCATGCCGCAGAACAGCATCAGGTTGGGTGGGATGTTCAGGGTTTGATAGACAGTGGGCGCATACATCGCCCAGGCTTCTTGGGCGCAGGAATCGAGGCCTGCTTCGCGGAGCAACAGCATGATTGATTGCAGGACCATGCCGAGATCGGAGAATTGGCCGGGGCCCATGCCGCGATCAATGAAGCAGAACAGGCCGACCGGCGCGCCGAACAGCTGGAAATTGCGGGCGAACCAGGCGCGGCGGGCGGCTCGGTCGTCGCGCGGGATGCCGAGCCGGGCGTACATATCCTCGCCGATTTCGGTGCGGCGGGTTTTGTAGGGCTCGACCAGGGGTGAGGGATAGATCGGGTATTCGCTGGCCTCGCCGGTGGGGTGGGTGGCGGCGCGGGCGCTGACGGCGGTGATCAGGGCGGTGAGCGGCGCGCCGGTGCAGGCGATCAAGTGCCAGGGTTGCAAATTGCCGCCGGAGGGGGCGCGGGTGGCTTGGCTAATGATATCGCGGAGCAACGCGCCGGGTACTGGATCGGGGCGGAAGGCGCGGACCGAGAGGCGGCTGTCGAGGGCGGCGCTGACGGTGGTGGCTTGGTTAGGCATGGGCGGGATGGCTCCTGGGTGTCGGGTTAGCAAAGAGGGGAATGGCGCGCGGGGCAAGAGGGTAGGGGAATGGGGGGGCGAAATGAGTAGTTTGGTGAGGCGCGAAAATCCGGTATGGAGCGAAAATGTCGCATAATAGTTTTGGTCATTTATTTCGGGTGACGAGTTGGGGCGAGAGTCATGGGCCGGCGATTGGCTGTGTGGTGGATGGCGTACCGCCGCGCATTGCGTTGAGTGAGGCGGATATTCAGCCTTATTTGGATCGGCGTCGGCCCGGCCAGTCGCGCTTTACCACCCAGCGGCGGGAGGCGGATCTGGTGCGGATTCTCTCCGGCGTGTTCGAGGGGCAGACCACCGGCACGCCGATTGCGTTGCAGATTGAGAATACCGATCAGCGCTCGAAGGATTATGCCACGATTGCCGAGCGGTTTCGGCCTGGGCATGCGGATATTGCGTATCACTGGAAATATGGGATTCGCGATCCGCGCGGCGGCGGGCGGTCATCGGCGCGTGAGACCGCGATGCGGGTGGCGGCGGGGGCGATTGCGCGCAAGATTTTGGGCGATGGGGTGAGGATCAGGGGCGCTTTGGTGCAAATGGGGCCGCACGCGATCGATCGGGCGCGGTTCGATTGGGACGCGGTCGAGCGCAATCCGTTTTTTTGCCCCGATCCGGTGGCGGCGGTGGCGTGGGAGGCGGTGCTGGATGTGGTCAGGCGCGAGGGGTCGTCATTGGGGGCGGTGGTTGAGGTGGTGGCTGAGGGTGTGCCGCCGGGGTTGGGCGCGCCGGTTTATGGCAAGCTCGACGCGGATCTGGCCGGGGCGATGATGAGCATTAACGCGGTCAAAGGGGTTGAGATTGGCGATGGGTTTGCCGCCGCCGCGCTGCGCGGTGAGCAGAATGCCGATGAGATGCGGATGCACCCGGACCGGAGCGTGCGGTTTCTGGCTAATCATGCGGGCGGGATTCTCGGCGGGATTGCGACCGGGCAGCCGGTGGTGGTGCGGTTTGCGGTGAAGCCGACCAGCTCGATTTTGACGCCGGTGCGCAGTGTTGATGCGAGCGGGGCGGAGGTGATGATCGAGACCAAGGGGCGGCATGATCCGTGCGTGGGGATCAGGGCGGTGCCGGTGGGTGAGGCGATGATGGCCTGTGTGCTGGCGGATCATTGGCTGCGGCATCGCGCGCAAATCGGGGCGCAGGCTGGGGCGGGGATGCTATAAAGCATCGCGCTGTTTATGGGCGGGTGGTTAACTGATTAACCAATAGTAATTTGGGCTGGTCTCGCTTATATTTGGCGAATGATGCGTGATTTATCCCAGAGACCGAGTGCTGATGCGCGGCTATTGGCGGATACGAGCCGTTTTTGCTCGATCCTGGGGATAAAACGCTGGCGCGTGCGGGTCGCAAAGCTGCAAGAGGCGATTAAGGATGGCGCGCGCAGTGGTGCGTTGATCGCGCAGCGCCATGCGGTGGAGTTGGCTGCGGAAAAATGTCGGCAGGGTGTGGCGTTGACGCGCACCGAGGCGCTGTTGGCGCAGCGGGTGGGCATGGTGTTCCGGGTGTATAAATCGCTGTCGGTGGCGGGCCGGGCGCGGTTTGCTGAGCGGCTGGAATTGGCGCTGAGCGGCGATGAGACGGTGATCCCGCTGGTGCATGTGGCGCGCACCGCTGCTGTGCATGAGGCGTTGGGTTTTGCCGTGCGCCAGAGCGGGTTTGAGGATGGCACGCCGTTTGATTTGTTGATTGAGCGCGAGGGCTGTGCGGCGGAGGTGGCGTGCGACACGCTATCGGCGGAGGCGGGGCGCACGGTGCATCGCTCGGCATGGATGCGGCTGGTGGACCGGATTGATCCGGATTTGCAGAATTGGCTGGCCACCCATCCGGGGCGGTATTTGTTGAAAATGACGCTGCCGAAAGGGTTGCGCAGCACTGATGCGAGCGGCACGCCGACCGATGCGTTGGCGTCGTTGCATCAGCGGATTAGCGCGATGCTGACCCAGTCGCGCCGGGGGGATCATGATGAGGCGGCGGTGTTGCGGCTGGATCCGTTGATGCTGGCGGCGGCGCAGGCGGATGAAAACGGGTTAATGAAGCAGTTGCGCCGGGAATTTGGGCCGGAGGCGAATTTGGCGGTGACCGGCTCGGGTCAGGGCGTGTTTGTGTTGGCGGCGCGGGCGGGGAATGAGAATGAGGTGGCGGTGGCGATGCGCCATCGGCTGGCGGCGTTGGCCCCTGCCCGGCTGACTGGCACGCGGCCTGGGATTTTGGCGATGTTTATCGAGGATACCGATCGGGTTGAGTGGCAGCTTTTGCGCGATCAGCTGACGCTCGAGGGCGAGGCGCGGCAGTTTTTGACCTTTCCCGAAGCGCGACCGGTGGTGGCGGTGACCTGTGCGTCGCGGCTGGAATTGGGCGTGGAATTGGGCGCGGCGGGGGTTGAGCAGGCGGCGATGCGGTTTCGTAATCCCTCGCACCCGGCGGCGAAATGGGCGGCTTTGGCGCCGGCGGTGCTCTCGACGGTGTGAGCGCGGGTGCCGCGTTCACAATAAGTTCGTCAATTATGACGCGGAACGGCGTTCCTTTATCGGGTTCGATGCGATATGGCGGCTGCTATGGGCAGTTCAGGGCATGGTGCGCGATTGGGGCGGCGATGGGCGGGATGGGCGGCGCTGTTAGTGGCGCTGCTGATCGGGGTGGCGCAGGCGCAGGGGGCGCCGGGGTGGTTGGCGGCCAGAGGGGTGCGGCTCGGCGGGTCGGATAGTGAGACCTTGCTCGGCAATGTGGCCGGGGGGATCAAGACCGGGGCGACGTTGCAGGGCCTGACCTTGGTGACGCTCGATATCAACACTAACAAGGCGTTTGGTTGGCAGGGTGGCCGGTTTGAGGCGAGTGCGTTGCAAATCCATGGGCGGAGTTTGAGCCCGTATTATTTGGGTGATTTGCAGACCGCGAATGGCAATGAGGCGAGTGATGGCACGCGGTTATGGACGCTGTGGTACGATCAGCGGTTTGATCGCGGGCGGGTGGATATTAAAATTGGTCAGCAGAGCGTGGATCAGGAATTTATTGTTAGTAAAAATTCTGGATTGTTTGTGAATACGATGGCGGGTTGGCCGCTGCTGCCGTCGGTGGATTTATATGCGGGCGGGCCGGCTTATCCGCTGTCGTCGCTGGGCGTGCGACTGCGGGTGAAGCCGCGGCGGGATGTGACGGTTTTGCTCGGGGTGTTTGATGATAATCCGCCGGGTGGGTCGTTTTATCATGATCCGCAATCGCTGGATGCGGGTGGGGTGGCGTTCAACACGACGACCGGCGCGTTAGTGATGGGGGAGTTGGATGATCGGGTGGATTGGGCGGGGCTGCGTGGGGCCTATAAAATCGGGTTCTGGTATGATAGCGGGCGGTTTCCGGTGCCGGGGATTGCGCGCAACGGGATGTCACTCGCAGGCCCGTTAAGTGCCGGTGGGGCGGCGTATAAGCGGCATGATTACAGTGTTTATGGGGTGGTGGATCAGACGGTTTGGGCCTCGCCGAGCGTGTC
>JAJZEG010000033.1 GCA_021828605.1 Pseudomonadota bacterium
GTTCGGGGCGTCATCGGTGGTGATTACCGGGCGGATCAAGACGCCCGCTGGCAAGCAGGCGGCGGTAAAGCGCGAGTTTCAGCGGCGGGTGAAATTGCGCTTCGATGCCGAGGGGATTGAGATGCCGTATAATTATCAGAAAATCACCATCGATCCCGAGGAGTTCAAGGCGGCGTTCGGCGCGTTGTCGCGCCCAGAGATCCGCGATCCCCACGAATAGCTGATCCGATCTGGGGGTACTATCGGCGGACGCGCGAAGGATTATACCGGAGTGATGGATCAGGCGGTGCAACAGGGTGATCGAGGAGCGGTGACGCAGCATTTAGGCGCGTCGGGCTTTGCGTTTGTGCAGGCGGATGATTTTGATCGGCTGCTACCCGCTTATGTGCTGACCCCGGAAAGCTGGGACGCGTTTGCGGCGAGCTGGGATAATATGCCGCTCGATCAGTATATGGCTGATGGCGGCCGCTATCGGCGGCGGCGGTTCGCGGTGTTTACCGCTGAGCCGGGCCAGGCCATCGAGCGGGCGGCGCATCAGCCGCATTATCAATCGCGCGATTATAATAATCTGAATGGCGGGGTGGCGCGTTGGTTCGCGCCGATGGCCGATGTGGTGGGTAAGGGCGCGTGTTTTCAGGCTTTGCTCACCCTCACCCGCGCTTTATTCGAGGCGGTGGCGGGCGCGCAGAATTGGCATATTGAGGCGCATCAGTTTCGCATTGAAACCGGGCCCGATGGCACTGGCATGCCGACGCCGGAGGGGATGCATCGCGATGGCGTGGATTATGTGCTGGTGTTGATGGTGCGGCGCGCGAATATCGAGCAGGGCACCACCACCATCCATGATTTAGAGCAGCGCAATTTGGGGGAGTTTACCCTGGTGCGCGCGCGCGATGCGGCGTTGGTGGATGATCGGCTGGTGTTTCACGGCGTGACGCCGGTAGTGCCGGTGGACCCGCTTTTGCCCGCTTTTCGCGATGTTCTGGTGCTGACCTATCGGCGGGTTTAACGGAGCCCTTGGCGATAGCGCGCGATATTGGCGAGCTGGGTTTTGAAATGGCGGGCGAACACATGGCCGCCTTGGCCGGTAGCGACGAAATAGAGCGCCTTGATCGGCGCGGGATGGAGGACGGCGTGGATCGCGGCGAGGCCGGGCGCGCAAATCGGGCCGGGCGGTAGGCCATTGATTTTATAGGTATTATACGGGCTGTTGCGGTTCAAATCGGTCACTGTGATCGGGTGGCTGAGCGCGGTGGCGCTGCCGTGGGTGGCGGCGAAAATGACGGTGGGATCGGCTTGGAGTTTCATCCCGCGTTTCAGCCGGTTTTCATAGACGGCGGCGATTTTTGGCAATTCGGCGGGAATCGGGGTTTCCAGCTGCACAATCGAGGCGAGGATCAGCGCTTGGCGGGCGTTGGTGAGTGGCAGGCCGGGGGCGCGCGAGGCCCATAGCGCGGCGAGGCTGCGTTGGAGCGCGGCCTGGGCGCGGGCGAGGATCGAGGCGCGGCTGGTTCCGCTTGGATAATCATAGGTTTGCGGCAGGATGCTGGCTTGCGCGGGCGGGGCGATCTGGCCGGTGGCGTGCGGGGCATGGTTGATAATCGCGGCGATCTGCCGGGCGGTGAGGCCGGGCGGCAGGGTGATTTGATGTTCGACCACCGGTGCGGTGCGCAGCGTGTTCAGCGTATCCTTGAGGCTGCCATGGGCGATAAAGCGATATTCGCCGGCGCGGAGCTTGCCTTGATGGCGGGTGAAGTAAGCGGCGAGGTCGAAAATGAGCGGATGCTGGATCACGCCGGCGCGCGCAAGCACCCGCGCGACGGTGGTCAGGCCGCCGCGCGGGATGGTGACGTTTTTGCTGACCGGCAGCGCGCCGGGGCCGTCATAGCTTTGCTGGATCGCGGTGCGGGCAATGCCGAGCACGATCACCAAGGTCCAGAGCGGCAAGATCCAACGGCGCCATCTGGTCATTCAGCGTATTGTCACTTTTTGGTTTATTTACCGTGGTTTACGAAATAAAATTGAGGCGTTGGTGCCGCCGAAACCGAAGCTGTTGGAGAGCACGACATCGATTTTGCGCGGTTGGGCTTGCAAAGCGACGCGATCAATGGCGCTGACCCGGCTCGGCTCGTGCAGGTTCAGCGTGGGCGGGGCGACTTGATCGCGCAGAGCAAGGATCGAGAACACCGCTTCAATCGCGCCCGCAGCACCAAGCAGATGGCCGGTGGCCGATTTGGTCGAGGACATCGCCAGATTTTTGGGATGGTCGCTGAACAGATTTTCCACCGCTTCGAGTTCGAGATCATCGCCGAGCGGCGTCGAGGTGCCGTGGGCGTTGATGTAATCGACGTCTTGCGGGGTGAGGCCACCGGAGCGCAGGGCGGCTTTCATCGCGCGGAAGGCGCCATCGTGATGTTCGGCGGGGGCGGTGATGTGATAGGCATCGCCCGACATGCCGTAGCCCGCGAATTCGCCATAGATTTTGGCGCCGCGCTTTTTGGCGTGCTCATATTCCTCGAGCACCAACACGCCTGCCCCCTCGCCCATGACGAACCCATCGCGGTCTTTGTCCCACGGGCGCGAGGCGGCGGTCGGATTATCGTTGAAGCTGGTGGAAAGGGCGCGCGAGGCGCAGAAACCGCCAATGCCGATGGCGCAAACCGTCGCTTCAGCGCCGCCCGCGACCATCACATCGGCATCGCCGAACGCGACCAGGCGGGCTGCATCGCCAATCGCATGGACGCCGGTGGCGCAGGCGGTGACGACGGCATGGTTGGGGCCCTTGAAGCCATAGCGGATCGAGATTTGACCCGAAATCAGGTTGATCAGGGCCGAGGGGATAAAGAACGGCGACATCCGGCGCGCTTTGCCTTCATGCACCAGCACCGAGCCTTCATAAATCGACTGCAAACCGCCAATGCCCGAGCCCATCATCACGCCGGTGGCGCAACGATCTTCCTCGGTTTGCGGCTCCCAGCCGGAATCGGCGACGGCCTGGGCGGCGGCGGCGATACCATAATGGATGAACGGATCCATTTTTTTGATATCTTTGGCGGCGATCCATTCGGAGGCCGTGTATTTGCCTTCGGTGTACGGGCCGAGCGGCACCTCACCGGCGATTTTGGCGGGCAGATCACCGGCATCGAAGCCGGTGATGGTGCCGATACCAGATTGGCCCGCGAGCAGTCTGGACCAGACAT
>JAJZEG010000400.1 GCA_021828605.1 Pseudomonadota bacterium
CGCGCGATGTTCAGTCATCGAGGGGATCGGTTCGCGGTCGCACGCTGGCGCGGCTGGCAAGTCGGCATCGCGATTTGCTATGATATCGAATTCCCGGAATCCGCCCGGATCATGGCGCTCGATGGCGCTGATCTGATCCTGGTCCCCACCGCTTTGATGACCGGCTATGACGTGGTCGCGCAGCATCTGGTCCGTGCCCGCGCCTATGAAAACCAGGTTTTTCTCGCCTATGCCAATCATTCCGGCGCAGAACATGAGCTGGCCTATCTCGGCCTCTCCTCGATCCTCGGCCCGGATGGCGCGCCCCTCGCGGAGGCCGGGGCCGAGGCCACAATGCTCGCGGCCATGCTCGATCCCGCTCACCAGCAAGCGATCCGCGCCCGTGATCCTCTGCTCGCGGATCGCCGACCCGCATCCTACCAAGCCTTGCAGCAAACCGGACCCACCCCGCCATGACCCACCGCCCGATCACCATGTTCGGCCCTGATTTCCCCTTCGCCTATGATGATTTCCTGCACCATCCCGCCGGTCTCGGCACCGTCCCGCCCGCAGCACACGGCACTGAAGTCGCGATTATCGGCGCGGGCATCGCCGGGATCGTCGCGGCCTATGAATTGATGAAACTCGGCCTGAAACCGGTGATTTATGAAAGCGACCGGATTGGCGGTCGCCTGCGCTCCGAGCCGTTCAAGGATGGGGCAGGGGCCTTTGCCGAACTCGGCGGCATGCGCTTCCCGCCCGCCTCGCGCGCTTTGTTTCACTATCTCGATCTCGTCGATCTGCCCACCATCGGCTTTCCCAACCCGCTCGCCCCCGACACGTCCTCGACCGTGATCGAACTCGCCGGTCAAAAACATAGCGCCCGCACCAAGGCCGATTTGCCGGCGATTTTCGCTTCCGTCGAGCGCGCCTGGAGCGAAGCCTTGGCCGAGGGGGCGGATTTTCCTGCCCTCACTCACGCCATCCGCACCCGCGATGTCGCCGCCATCCAATCGATCTGGCATCGGCTGGTCGCTGATTTGGATGAGGAGAGCTTCTCCGGTTTCATCGCCAAATCCACCGCCTTTCGTGAGCTGGGCTTTCGCGCGCGGGAAATTTTCGGCCAGGTTGGCTTCGGCACCGGCGGCTGGGACACTGATTTCCCCAACTCGATTCTCGAAATATTGCGCGTGGTCGCGACCGGCGCCGATGACGACCATCGCCTGGTGGTCGGCGGCGTCGAACAATTACCGCGCCGTCTCTGGGCCCGCGCGCCCGACCATTGCGCGCATTTCGCCCCCGGCACTTCGCTCGCCAGCCTGCATCAATCGGTGCCGCGCCCCGGTGTCGCGCGCATCGAACCGGCGGAAGGCGGCAAAATCGCGATCACCGATCGCTACGGCAACCGGCACGACTATGCAGCGGTGATCGTCACCTGTCAGGTCTGGCTGCTCTCTGCGCGCATCGATTGCGCCGAAACCCTGTTCCACCATGATCTCTGGATGGCGATGGAACGCACCCATTACATGCAATCCTCGAAAACCTTCGTGATGGTTGATCGCCCGTTCTGGCGCGACCGCGACCCGATCACCGGCGATGACGCGATGAGCATGACCCTCACTGATCGGCTGACCCGCGGCACCTATCTGATCGATAACGGCGCGGACCGGCCCGGCGTGATCTGCCTGTCCTACACCTGGAATGACGACGCGCTGAAATGGCTGGCTTTACCACTCGACGAGCGAATGCGCCTGATGTTGCACAGCCTGCGCCAAATCTATCCCACCCTCGATATCGCCCGCCACATCATTGGCGCGCCGATCACCGTCTCCTGGGAGTCCGATCCCAATTTCATGGGCGCGTTCAAAGCCAATCTGCCCGGGCATTACCGCTATCAGCGCCGCCTGTTCAGCCATTTTGTCCAAGAAAATCTGCCCGCCCACCAGCGCGGGATTTTCCTCGCCGGCGATGATATTTCCTGGACCGCAGGCTGGGCCGAAGGGGCGGTAACCACCGCGCTCAACGCCGTCAGCGGCGTGGTCCGCCATTTCGGCGGCAACAGCCACGCGGCCAATCCCGACCCCATTGATCGCTGGCCCGACCTCGCCCCGGTGCGCCTGCCCGAATAACCTTTCTCCACCGCGCACTTGCCGCTTGCGGCACTTCGCCCTATCGAACGCGGGCGTAGCAAGGAGCAAAAATGCGGATTCTGTTTTTGGGCGATTTGTTAGGCCGCACCGGTCGCGATGCGGTCGAAGCCGCGTTGCCCGGTCTGCGTCGTGACCTCGCCATCGATCTCGCGGTGGTGAACGGCGAAAACGCCTCGCACGGCTTTGGTCTCTCGCCCGACATGGCCGACAAACTCTTTGCCGCTGGTGCCGATGTGATCACGCTCGGCAATCACGCCTGGGACCGCCGCGAAATCATCCCCTATATCGCCCAGCAAAAACGCCTGATCCGCCCGATCAATTTCCCCTCCGGCACCCCCGGCGAGGGTGTGGTCGATCTGACCCTCCCCGGCGGCCAGCGGGTATTGGTGGTCAATGCAATGGGACGGCTGTTTATGGACCCGCTCGATTGCCCGTTCCGTGCGGTGGAAACCCTGCTCACCCGTGCCCGCCTCGGCGCGAGCCATGCCGCGATTCTGATCGATTTTCACGGCGAGGCGACCAGCGAAAAAATGGCCTTCGCCCATGCGTTCGATGGCGCGGTCAGTGCGGTGCTCGGCACCCATACCCATTGCCCGACCGCCGATCATCAAGTGCTCCCGGGAGGCACCGCCTTCATGTCCGATGTCGGCATGTGCGGCGATTATGACAGCGTGATCGGCATGACCAAAGAACCCGCCATCGCCCGGTTTGTGAAAAAACTCCCCGGCGAACGGCTGCATCCCGCCGATGGCCCCGCGACCATTTGCGGGGCCTTTATCGAAACCGACGCCACCGGTCGCGCCATCCGCATCGCCCCGCTGCGCATCGGGGGTCGTTTGTCCCCCGCCATGCCGGTGCTGTAAATTAGAGCGATAATCATTTGACTGGAATCGCCAGATTACAGTCAAATTATTGAAATTGCTCGACAAACTATGAGTAGAAAGTTTCTCATCAGGTGAGAAACACTCTAACCCCGCCTGCGCGGCATCATCCGGATCAACAGCCGCTCCCCGCGACGCTGATGGCGGATCACCGCGCCGACATGGGCCACAATCAGCCCGAGCAGCGC
>JAJZEG010000254.1 GCA_021828605.1 Pseudomonadota bacterium
ATTAACGCTGCGGCCGCCCGCCCCGCCGCCCGACGGGTTGGCGTTGCCGCCGGTAATGGTGCCGCTATTGGTGAAGGAGCCTGTGCCGAACAGATCAACGCCGCTGCCGCCATTCCCGCCGCCGCCGCCGGTCGGGGTGCCGTTGCCGCTGCTGCCGCTGCCGCCGGTAATGGTGCCGCTATTGTTGAATAGACCCGCGCCGGTCAGATAAAGGCCAGCCCCGCCAATGCCGCCGCCGCTATGGCCTTTGCCGCCGATAATGGCGGCGCTATTGGCGAATAAGCCGCTACCCGACAGATACACGCCAGCGCCGCCAGCCCCACCATTGACGCCAGCGCCGCCATAGCCGCCGGTAATGGTGCCGCCATTGCTGAATGAAATTTCGCCCGCAAGATCAACACCATAGCCGCCCGTTATGCCGCTGCTGCCGGTGATGACGCCTTGATTGATTAGAGTGAGGCCGGAGGCGGCGGAGCCGTAGAGTGCTGCGAGGCTGCTAGTGGTCGGGGCGATGGTGCCCGTGCTGGTGATGGTGAAGGGCGATTGATAGGTGCCGGTGGGGGTGATGGTGATGCCGGTGGCGAGGCTCGTCGACAGCGTGGTGGTGACGCTTGATGTGGACATGCTGGAGGATTCCTCGGCTTCGGCTGATCATAGAGGGCGGTTAGGCGCAGGCGTGCTCGCTGGTGCGCTGATCGGCGGGATAGGCCAGAGTGGCGGCAGGAGCGATAACGATTTTTTCTCCCCGCACCAGTTCCGCCGGAATCACGCTCCGCCCATTGGTCCAGCGGCCATCGGGTTCGGGGTTGTGCCAGCCTTCGGTGAGGAGGGGGTGATCCAACGGGATTTTTGCGCCGCCGATTTCGAGGCTGGCGATTTTGACGCCGAGACGGCGTTGGTCGCGTGGGTCGGGATTGAGTTGGCCTGGGATTCCGCTCCGGGAGAGGATGGTTACGCTCCCGTCCTTGTTGGTTTGGAGTGAAAGAGCGGGGTCGGTGGTGAGCGGAATATTGGCGCGGGCGAGGAGGCGGGTGCGGACGGTCTCGACCAGCGGGCCATACTCGGTGAAGGGCGCGCAGCTTTGTTGCTCGCGCTGGGTTTGAGCGAAATTGGGGTGGAGGGTGAGGTGGGAATCGCTGCCATTGGTGAAAGCGTGGCGGTTGCCGGTTTCCAAATAAGATTCGGTCGGGGTGCCTTCGGCGAGCAGTATCGCGTGGGCGGGGAGTTCGACATGGTAATAGGTGACGCTGGCGACATTGATTTGGCGAATGGTGCTGCCGTTGATCAAGCACTTGGCGGGGATCAGGGCGCCGTCGAGATAGAGCGCGTGATCGGGGGAGAGAAAAAGGTCGCGGTGGGGAATGTTGTCGGCGAGGGCGCCCGCTTGGATGTGGATGGGGCGGACTTGTTCGGGGCGGGGATGGCGGCGGAGCGAAAGGGTGCGATGGCCGAGCCAGACGACCGGGGCGATGGTGTTATCGTGGAGAATGATCTGGCTGCCGGGTTCGAGCCGTTCGACCGGGATTTCGCCGCTTGTGGTGAGAATACGGGTGCCTTGGGCGAAGCAGGGGAGGGTGTAGGAAAACAGCTCGCCATGATCGGAGCTGCCGCCGAGTTGGGTGGTGCCGTAGAGCGTGTTGTTAATGTCGGTCAGGCTGGCGGCGGGGCTGTTGCCGTTGGTGCCGGTGAAATTGATCAGGGTTTGGAACGTGCCGTTGGCGATGTTGTAGGAGAATAACGTGCCGTCACCGCTGGGATTGCCGCCGGAGGTGGTGCCGTACAAGGTGCCGTTGACATTGAGCAAATCGGCATTGGGCAGGGCGCCATTGGCGAAGGTGAAATTGACCAAAGTGGTGATCGACGCGGTGCTGGGATTATAGGAAAAGACGGTGCCTTCGCCTGATGAGCCGCCGAGATCGGTGGTGCCGTACAGCGTGCCGTTGACATCGACCATGCCCGCTTGCGGGGCAGCACCGTTAGAGCCGATGAAGTTGGCGGCGGTGACCAGCTGGTTAGACGCGATATTATAGGAAAAGATCGTGCCCGCATTGGCGAGACCGCCATATTCGGTGGTGCCATAGAGCGTGCCATTGACGTTAAGCAGGCTGCCGACCGGAAACTGGCTCGAATTACCGTTGTTGAAATCGGCCAGGGATTGATATTGGCCGGTGCTGGTATTGTAGGAATAGAGGTTGCCATCGCTGGCAGCGCCGCCATTCAGCGTGGTGCCGTATAAGGTGCCGTTGACGTTCAGCAGGTCGGATTGCGGGTTAGCGCCATTGGTGCCGCTGAAGCTCAGCAGGGTTTGGGTTTGGCCGGTGCTGGGATTGTAGGAATAGAGGGTGCCGTCGCTCGATGCGCCGCCATTATAGGCGGTGCCGTAGAGAACGCCATTGACATCGGTGACGCTGGTTAGTGGACCGGTGCCGCCAGAATTGTTGAAATTGATCAGGGTCTGGAATTGGCCGTTGCTCGGATTATAGGAATAGAGCGTGCCGACGCTCGATGAGCCGCCTTCTTCGGTGGTGCCGTAGAGAACGCCGTTAATATCGGTGAGGTTCGATGAGGCCAGATAGCCGTTAGTGTTGTTGAAGTTCAACAGGACGGTGAAAGTGCCGCTCATCGGGCGATCTCCCTGGGAGTGAATGAATAAAGGACCGGTTGCGGCGGACGTGATCCGCGACGGTATGACTAAGGCGGTTCGAGACGATCAACCGAGCCGGTAGGAGAGAAATCGCAAAATCCATAAATCTCTCCAAACAGGACTAACGGTCATTAAATTTTTTAATTGACAAAAATGTAATACGCGGTGGGGGATGTGTCAAGATATGTTTATAGCTGGGCGCCTGGCAGCCAGGCACCTGCAATAGAAGATTTAGGGAGGGAAAATTTAGGGAGGGAAAATTTAGAGGGGGCTGCCGATGGGGCTGGCGCGGATGCGGCGGATGCGGCGGGCGTCGGCGTCGAGGATTAGGAATTCGATGCCGGATGGGTGGAGCAGAATTTCGCCGCGCGCGGGGACTCGGCCTGCGAGGGTAAAGACCAGGCCGCCGATCGTGTCGGTGTCGGCGAGGCGTTCTTCCTCGGTGAGAATATCGCCGAAGCGGGCGATGAAATCCTCGATCGGCAGGCGGGCATCGAGATCGACGCGCTGGTCGTCGCGCTCGATCAGCATTGGGCCTTCGATTTCATCA
>JAJZEG010000359.1 GCA_021828605.1 Pseudomonadota bacterium
ATTCGGCGAGGCGGGCAAAACCGGGGGCGCCGGCTTGGGCGAGTTGGGCTGGCGATGGGGCTTTGGCGATCAGGAGTAATAGGCCAGCGGTGCCGAGTGCGGCGTGGATGAGGGCGTAGCCGCCGCGCGGCAGGGTTTTCAGATGGGTGGCGAGGCGGGACTCGGGGGCGAAATAATCGGCGGCGAGATAGAGGCCGAGCAGGCTGGCGGCGGTGAGCAGCAGCAGGCTGGCGATCATGGTTTGGGCGTGGGATCGAAGCGGTACGGGCTGGCGCTGGTGGTGCGGACATCAAGCGCGAGGCGATGGGCGATGGGCGGGAAGGCGCGCGAGCGGCATTCCTGGCGTTCGCAGAGGCGGCAGGACAGGCCGATACCGACGGCGGCGCGGTTAATATCGATGCCATCGGCATAGACCAGTTCGGCGGCGCGGTTGATTTCGCAGCCCATGGCGACAACGCGGGTGGCCGGGGGTTCGCCCCAATGGGCGGAGGCGGCGACGATGGTGCGCGCGAAGCAGAGATAGGTGGCGCCATCGGGCAGTTGCGCGACTTGTACGCGCACCGTGCCGGGGGTGGCGAAGGCGGAATGGACCACCCAGCGCGGGCAGTTGCCGCCGAAGCGGGCGAAGGGAAAGCCAGCGGCGGAGAAGCGTTTGGAGACATTGCCCGCCGGATCGACGCGCAGGAAAAAGAACGGCACACCGCGCGCGCCATTGCCTTGCAGGGTGGAAAGCCGGTGGCAGGCTTGTTCGTAAGAGACGCCAAAGCGCATCGAGAGATGTTCGACATCGTAGCGCAATTCGGCGGCGGCATCGAGGAAGGCGTGATAGGGCATCAGCACGGCGCCGGCGAAATAATTGATCAGGCCGATGCGCAGCAATTCGGCGGCATCGCGGCTGGAGGGGGCTTCGGTGCGAATGATCGGCTCGACCAGGTCGCGCGCTTCG
Organism: Pseudomonadota bacterium; assembly: GCA_021828605.1. The sequence goes on from JAJZEG010000359.1 coordinate 947, forward strand.
AGCAAGGCTAATTGGAACGCCATTTGAAAGCCCCGGCTTTCGCGCGGCAGGGTTTCCGAGAGCATCAGCAGGCGGCGGGCGGGATCATAGACCCGCAAGGCGCCCGGCAGTGGGCCGACCGAGACCACCAGCCCGTGCTGGTTGCGTAGGCGCTCGGCGAGGGCGTGATTCATCCCCAAGGTGGCGGCGGGGAGTTCGGCGCCGAGCGACTCGGCGGCGCGTTCGATTTCGGGGAAGTGATTGGCGTGGGCGTGGAAAATATCGCGCACTTCCTCGTTGGGCAGCAGGATTTTGCGCCCCGAGGGCAGAGTGATGCCGCCGGTTTCCTCGCGGGTGGCCTGGAAGGCGCGGTACAGGGCTAGAACCGCGCGCGCCGCCGAGGGGGCGGAGGCGGCCATGAATTGCGATTCCTGATCGGGCACCGGCTCGGCGCCGAGCAGCGGATCGGCGAAGGTTTCGCGCAATGCTTGTTCGAGCTGACGCTCATCGGACCCTGATAACGAGGCGAGATCGACCTTCATGGTTTCGGTGAGTTTGATCAGCAAGGCGGCGGTGACGCCGCGCTGATCATGTTCGATCAGGTTGAGATAAGAGGTCGAGATGCCGAGGCGCGCGGCCAGAGCCTGCTGGGTGAGGCGCTGTTCCTGGCGTAAACGCCTGATAATACGGCCAATCATCGGTTTTGACATGAGCGGATCCGCTACGGATGGGTGGAGTGTAATTTCACATGGTTTACACTTTATTAAAGTTTACAGTCAATATCGCGACGGCTTTCGATGTTTTATGTCGAGAAATCGCGTGACTTTCGCGGTTGCAGCGTAAATAGTTAACACAGATGAAACTAAGAGAGTTTCGCACCCGATCATACTTTGTCACCACCAACGCCGACCACACTTCGAAACCAACGCCGATCCACACTTTGCCACCATCAACGCCGATCATATAAAATTTGGCTGAAGGAACACCGATGACACACTCTTATACTCCGAATTTCGCTCCTGAAGGCATGCCCGGCGGGCTGTCGATTGCGCCAGACCGGTTTGAAGGGGTCAAGCGCGATTTTACCCAGGCGGATGTTGATCGGTTGGCGGGGAATTTCCGCGTTCGGCATACGCTGGCGGAAATGGGGGCGAACCGGCTTTGGTCGCTGTTGAAATCCGAGCCCTATATCAACACGCTGGGCGCCTTGACCGGCAATCAGGCGATGCAGCAGGTGAAAGCCGGGTTGAAGGCGATTTATCTGTCCGGCTGGCAGGTGGCGGCGGATGCGAATAATTCGGGCGAGATGTATCCCGATCAGTCGCTGTATCCGGTGAGTTCGGTGCCGCAGGTGGTGAGCCGCATTAATAATGCGCTGCGCCGGGCCGATCAGATTGCGCGCATGGAGGGCGACACGCAGAGCTATTGGATGGCGCCGATCATCGCCGATGCCGAGGCCGGGTTTGGCGGCGCGCTGAATGCGTATGAGCTGATGAAGGCGATGATCCATGCCGGTGCGGCGGGCGTGCATTTCGAGGACCAGCTCGCGTCCGAGAAAAAATGCGGGCATTTGGGTGGTAAAGTGCTGGTACCGATCAGCCAGCATATTCGCACGCTGAATGCGGCGCGGTTGGCGGCGGATGTTGAGGGCGTGCCGACGGTGCTGCTGTGCCGCACCGACAGCCATGCCGCGCAATTGCTGACGGCGGATGTGGATGAGCGCGATCGTCCGTTCCTGACCGGTGAGCGGACCAGCGAAGGGTTTTATCGGATCAAGCCGGGCATTGGCGTGGAATATGCGATTGCCCGCAGCCTGGCCTATGCGCCCTATGCGGATTTGCTGTGGTGGGAAACGTCCGAGCCGAATTTGGAAGAGGCGCGGCAATTTGCTGAGGCGATCCATAAGCAGTTCCCAGGCAAGATGTTGGCCTATAATTGCTCGCCCAGCTTCAACTGGAAAAAGAAATTGAGCCCGGAGAAGATCGCCTCGTTCCAGCAGGAAATTGGCGCGATGGGCTATAAGTTCCAGTTCGTGACCTTGGCCGGGTTCCATTCGCTGAATTATTCGATGTTCCAATTGGCGAAGGGTTATGCGGCGCGCGGCATGGCGGCCTATTCGGAATTGCAGCAGGCCGAGTTCGCGGCGGAACCGGAAGGCTACACCGCGACGCGCCATCAGCGCGAAGTGGGCACCAGCTATTTCGATGCGGTGGCGGTGGCGGTGTCGCAGGGTCAGGCTTCGACCACGG
>JAJZEG010000010.1 GCA_021828605.1 Pseudomonadota bacterium
GCCGTCGAGCGCCAGCGTCGTCCCCGAGATGGCCGCGATCGTGCCGTTGCCGGAGAAGATGACCGGCACGCCCAAAGCGGCGTTATGGCCGTCATCACTCAGCGATCCGCCAGACGAGATATCGAACGGACCCGTCAGCGAACTCGCTGCAATGATCGTCCCATTGAAATCGATTGTACCGCTCGAGGGCGGCGTAGTTGCCGTCTGGACATTCACCTCGAGGTTCGGGAAGCTTTGTGTGACATTGGAAAGAGACGCGCTTCCTCCCGCGCCGGTGATGCTGGCGCCGTTGAGGTCGAGGGTAGAGACGGCCAGCGCATCGGTGCTCTGACCGGCTTGCACGGTGTAATCGAACACCAGATCCTGCGTGCCTGACGCCGCCGCGTCATAGGTCGCGGTGCCGCCGTCATTCAGTATCAGATCGGGCGTGCCCCCGGAGACCGTTGCCGGGGCGCTGAGATCGAGCGTGAAGGCAATGCTGTGGCCGGTGGTGATGTCGCCCGAATTCGGCGACGCCGTCAGCGCCGTCAGGGTCGGCGCGTGCTGAATGGGAGATTGAATATCGATCGTGCTGGTGGCCGGCTGTGATGACCCGTTCGTATCGCTGACCGTCCATGTGACGGTGCGGCTGGTATCGGTTCCGCTTGCAGTCGGGTTAGTCGCGGTTGAATTAAAAGTCACTGAGTCGAGTGCGGTCTGGTAATCGGCCAAACTTGCCGCGCCCGAAAGCGTCAGCACACCGGTTGCATTGTCGAAGCTGCCACTGATGCCATTCTGATTGGTGAAATTGAGCGTATCACCCGCGAGAAATCCCGAACTTATCGCCACCGTGGCGCTTGTGAGATTTATTCCCGTCGAGCCGCTAATTGATAATGCAGGGTCAATCGCGGCCGCTTGTGCGCCAGCAGCATAATCGACTGTATTTCCTGCGTTTGCTAATGCGACAAAGGTAGGAGGAGTTGAGTTATTAGAACCCGTGACCTGGAGATTGCTCCAATAGGCTTGGTTGGGGCTGCCGCTGGAATAGGCGCCGGTGCCGTCGGAGAGCACGACGTAGAATGGCCCGGTGCCGACGCTGGCGGTGTCGCTGCCGAGAATGGTGCCGTTATTGGCGACGCTGATCGTCGCCTCGCCGGCGGCATCGACGCTGATGGTGAAAGTATAGGGCACATCGGGCACCGGCGCCGTGGCGTAGAGATTGCCGGTCGGCTGCCAATGGGTGCCGACCCCGGAGGGCAGAGTGTAGGAAAATCCGGTGGTCAAGGGATTAGCGCTCTGACCCGCGTCGATGCCGATGCCCGAACCGCCATCGGCGCTGGTAATCGCGATCTGCAGCGGCCCGGCATCGGTCGAGGTCGCCATCCCGGTTGCGGTCACCGTGAATGGCCCGGTGAATGCTTCCGTGGTTTGAATGCCGCCTTGCGTGTAAGGGCCAGCCGGATCGCCGATCCCGAGCCCGAGGGTCGGCGAAAACGTGATCTCCGGCGCGATTATGCTTGCCGGCGGAGAATCGAAATTCTCCAGCGCCGCCACCGCCGCCGGGCCATTGATCTCAAAATCACCACTCAGAGATGTATTTTTGTAAAATTGTCAGACAACAAGACCGAACCACTCGGAGGCGGAATCGAAGCCGGCGAGATCATATCATACCCGAGCGCATCCATGACCTGCACGTCAGCCGAGCTGAAGGTGTTTTCCACTCCGGGACTATCAAAAGCATCAAACGCATCATTTCCCGCACTTGACGCCCAGTCTCCCGGATCACCTGCTGGATTGGTATTGAAATTATCGAGGTTGACCGTGCCGTTGTTAACCGAGAAATAAGCCTGTTGGCCGGCCGTTTCTTGTAAATTACCTGGGCTAGAATATCTAAATAGATCCAATATGGAGTATGCATTTGTTGTGACGCCATTTATTGTGTAATGGCGGCCTAGAAGAGAAATTCGGCCCATCGCCTCACTTATTTCATGCTCCGCGACACCGACAAAATCTATCTCACCTGATGGCACGGTTGCGTTACTGGTGCTGTAATCAAACTGCCCATTGGTGGGGGGAGAAAACCCGACCGCCCCATCGCTGCCCGTGATCGAGGCAGTACCCGGCATAAGGCCAAGGGCTTTTTCTTCGGCATCGTTAACTCGATACGAGTGGGTTCCACCAATCGGATCCGTGGTGGGAAGCGTCGCGAAAGCGGAGGCGTAGACTGGCGAGGACGTGTCGCTCAGGAGAGCCTGTCTCAGTTGACTATATGAAAGAAAATTATTGCCGAAAGCAAAAGATTGCCCCAAGGCGTCATTACCGAGGGACTGTCCATTGACTTCCCCCCAACCGACATTGAGATCGATCGTGATGGGATCGAAAATATTGTTTTCAAAAAAATTCGCGGCATCAGTCAGCGCTTTTCCGAACTCAGTTGCCTGCCAATCGGTTCCCCATTGGCTAATAACTGACGGATCAGCGATAAAATTGATCGTCAGATTGTCTTGACCTTTTGAGCCATTGGTTGCCGCCAAGATATTGGATGAGTTATTATTGATTGTCATTTTTGTTCCTCCTCACAAGCGTTATTTTAAGGCGCACCCTCTACACGAGCGACTCTGCCCCCCAGAAACCGACCCTCCTTGTCGAAATCATAGGCAAGCACCGGCCGGGCGGCGGGGGCGCAGGCGTGGCATTGGCTGAGTTCGATCCGGAACAGAAAACTCTGGCCGCCGTCGGGGCGGGCGTGCTCGCTCAGGAATTCCGGCGGCGCGTCGCTCAGGGCGAGGCCGCGGTTGCGGGCGAGCAGGGCGCGAAGCGCCGGGTCGGCGCCGAGATTGACCTTTTGGGCGATTTTCCAGACATCGAGGATCGGCGGCGTGCCGTTGAGCAGAACCGGCGTCTCGTTATCATTGGCGAAAAACGGATGGGTGACGGTCCCGAGATCGACACGGCCATGGGCCTGGAAGGCGCTGAGATAGCCGTCGAGGCCGATCTCCCGCGCGAAGGCGATCGCCGGCGGCGAGGCGTGCTCGCGCGTCATCGCCCGCAAAAGACAGGCGCCGTCGCCATGCGGACAGGCATCGGCGGTGAAGTTGGTGTGCCAGACGGTCTCCGCCCCCCAGCGGTTGCCCCGTGGCGGGTCCGGCGCTGGCGCGGGCGGCGCTGGTGATGGTTTCGG
>JAJZEG010000263.1 GCA_021828605.1 Pseudomonadota bacterium
GATGACCCCATCCGTTATGATGATTAGAACAGCAAACCTGCTTCGAGCACGGCGGTTGCCTGGTTGCGGCTGGTGCCGTTGGCGCCATAGCCGGTCGAGCCGGGAACGCCGAGTTTGGTCAAATGGACCAGCCCGACATCGCCGCGCACGAACAAATCATTATCCTGCCAGGTCGGCGTGACCGAAATGCCAATGCCCTTGGCACCCGCATTGATGAACCAGTTATCCGGCCCATTACTGCTGAAATATTCGACCCAGCCAGCCAACGCATAGGGCGATTTGCCGAACTGGTAGTTGCCGAACAAGGCCGCGCCGAAATTGCTCGAGGATTTGGTCAGGCCGAGCGAGGCATCGGCCTTGGCGACCACATATTGCACTTCCGGCACCACGTTCAGATTGCCCGCGGTGTAGCTGTAGAACCCGCCAATCATGGTGGAATTGACGTAATAGGCGCCGTAATTGGCCACCGAGGTCTGGTTATACGGCAGGGTCGCCGAGCCATAAATATGGGCATTCAGGCCGGTTTTGCCGAAATTGGTGGCACCGAACAGATTGACCACGTTATTGGTATCGATGGTGTAGGTGACCAAAGCCTGGGCGAAGTTCCAGACGCCGGTATCGAACCCATCGCCGAAGGCGACGGTCGCGGAAACCGGGCCCATCGTGTAAGCCGCTTCGACGCCCCGGCTTTGTGAATTTTCCACCGAGAACAAATCGGTGGTCAACACGTTGGTATTGTTCCAGTCGACACCCGATTCATAGCCTTCCAGCGAGCCGATCTGACCGGCGGAGACGCTGAAATTGCTGGTTGGCGCCAGGGTAACATAACCAGCATAGAGCGGTCCGGTGGAGAAGGTCTGCACCGAGGTTTGCGAGGGCTTACCGCCCAGCACCAGCGACGTGGTCGAGCCGACCTCGATGGTGAATTGCACCAGACCGGTTGATTTTTGTAGCTGGACCAGCCCATTCATCAATTCAGCGCCGGTCGATTTATCGGTGCCGAGCAGGCCGTAATTGGCCGAATTGCCCGTGCCCGACAGAGCATAGCCATAGCCATCGAAACCGCCGGAGAGTTCGAGCGGGCCGAGCGGGCCGCCATCGATTTTGATGTTGGATGGGCCATTGAACGCCAGCGCCGAGGGTGCCATCGCTTGGGCCGCGATCAGAGCGACGCCCGAGCAAACTGCGGCGCGCAACCAACGATGACCGAGTTTGGGTCCAGATTTAGGGGTTAAGAACGACATACTGCCTCCGTTATGTTCATTACCGATGGTGCAAGCCTAAGTTTTAGGCAGTTACACCCGCCTATGTCGTCAGCTTCACGAAAACGTCACAGACAACGAAAATATATCAGCAATCCATGTGCCATCTCACCCTTGATCGCACCGATAACCGGCGATCCGGCCAGATCGTTTCGCGATTGTGTCTTTTAGGTTACGGATTAGTACATTGAATTTCCTAGTGTCCACTTTGGATCTGAAATCCATCGGATTTCAGATCAGGGACACTAGAGGCGAAAAAACGTGTTATTTCAGTGATCGCCGCGGCGAGGCCGAGCCGTTGCGCGGTGACGCCAGCGGGAAACGCATCGAGCAGGCGGCTGGGAAAAGCGCGATCGATCAGCACGAACACGCCGCGATCATCGCCGCGCCGGATCAGGCGGCCAAAGGCCTGGCGCAGGCGCAGCCGGACGATGGCATCGTCATAATCGCGCGGCGCGCCGTTCGCGAGGAATTGGCGCCGCACCCGGTGCAGAATATCCGGGCGTGGCCAGGGGGTGCGTTCGAGCACCACCAGCCGCAGCGCGTTGCCGGGGACATCGACGCCATCGCGCATCGCATCGGTGCCGAGCAGGCAGGCATGATGTTCGGCGCGGAACATATCAACCAGGCTGGCATTATTGATCGCGTCGACATGCTGGGCATAGAGCGGCAGGCCAGCGTCTTCGAGGGCCGGGGCGATGCGGGCATGTACGCCGCGCAGTCGGGCGATGGCGGTGAACAGGCCGAGCGCGCCGCCGCCCGAGGCGAGGAACAGGCTGCGATAGGCGCTGGCCAACGCTTCCTCATTATTATGGGGAATATCGCGCACAATCAGCACTCTGGTTTGTTGCGCGTAATCAAAGGGCGAGGCGAAGGCGGCGCGGATGGCCGGGGCGGATAAATGGCTTGCCCCGGTGCGCGCTTCAGCGCCGCGCCATTTTGCCTCCATAACGTCATCAAGAGGGGCGTCATTGAAAGGGGCGTCGCTTGGCGCATCGGCGCTGTCGCGCAAGGTGGCCGAGGTGATCAGCAGCCCGTGGGCGTGTGCGCCGATCAGTTCGGCGAACGCCTCGGTCGGGTCGAGCAGATGGCCGAGGAGAGCGACATCACGGTCGCGCTGGATGAATAAAATCCGCACCGGTCGGTCGCCGGGTTGCGGGGTGGGGCCGGTGACGGCGGCGAGCAGGCGGCGCCAGGCGGTGATCGGGTCGAGGGCGCGGCGGGCCAGGCTGCGACCGAGCGCTTCGAGGCGTTGCCGGTCGCGCTCCTCCAGCGTGTCGGCCTCGGTATCGAGGCGCGCGAGCAGGCGTTGGCGCAGCAGGCTCAACGGGCCGATTAGCCGTTCCAATGCGCGGTCGAGGGCGGCGGCGGCGGCGACTAATATATCCCCCGCCGGGTGCAGATCGACCTCAAGCCGGGCAGCGGGCCGGGATGGGGCGGGCGCACGCGCACGGGCAGCTTCATTTAAGGCGTTGAGAAATTGCTCGGCAGGAGCGGAACTGACTTGATCGAGCGGCGGGGCGGCCCAATCGGGATCGTCGTTGATCCGGCGCTGGGCGAGCCAGGATTCGCCCGGCAGCACGCGGGCCGCGATCAGCACCGCATCGAGCGGGGCGACCAGACTGTCGTCGGCGGCACAAAAATCGGCGAGGCGGAGCGACAGGCCCCTGGCGCGCGAGCGACCGCCTTCGGCGCCGAGCAGCCAGCGGCGCAATTCGGCCATGGCCGCGCCAGATAATTCGACCGCGAAGGCGCTGTCGGCGGCATCGAACAAATGATGGCCCTCATCGAACACGTAGCGGGTGGGGATTTGCGCATCATCGAGCCCGCCCCAGGCGGCCTGCGCCATCACCAGCGCATGATTGGCGATAACTAAATCGGCGGC
>JAJZEG010000221.1 GCA_021828605.1 Pseudomonadota bacterium
CCCAACCTACCGGATCGGGCCAGGGGACTTGCTCAGCGTGTTTGTGTATGGCTCGCCGTCGCTATCCGAACAATCGGTGCCGGTTCGACCGGACGGTCGTTTTTCGATCCCGCTGGTGCAAAATATTCGGGCCGCTGGAAAAACACCGCTGCAACTCCAAAACGAAATTGCGCATCGGCTGAAAAATTATGTGAAGAACCCGAACGTCACGGTGATTGTGAAAAGTTTTCACGGTGCGATGGGCAGTCATATTCGGGTGATTGGCGCGGGCAAGCCGCGGATGGTCCCTTATGTGAACGGCATGACGCTTCTTGATCTGATGACCCAAATTGGCGGTGTGCCGCGCTTCGGTGCGGCCAATAGTGCCTTCATAATTCGCCGCGTCCATGGTCATTCCACCAAAATCCCAGTGGCAATCGGCGCTTTATTGAACGATGGTGATTTGCGTCAAAACATCACTCTGCGACCGGGGGACATTGTGGTCATCCCGCGTAGCCTGTTCTGAGGTCCCATGGAAGCGCTCATTAATACAGCGTTCCGCCTGCTCGCCGCCGCTTGGCGCAAGCGCTGGTATGCTATCGCAACAACGTGGTTGATTTGCGCCCTTGGCTGGACATTTGCCATGCTCGTTCCAGCAAATTTCGAAGTCAGTTCTCAGCTCTACGTCGCGGCTGATCCGGTCTTGACCCCTTTATTGCGCGGCATCGCGATCAACGGCAACTCCCAAGAGGAGTTCAATCTGTTGCGTGAGACCCTGCTGAGCCCGCCCAATCTGCGAAATCTGATTGCCAGAGAAGGGCTGGGTGCGGGTGGTCCTGGCTATCGCGAGTCGTTAGTGCGCTCACTGCAAAAACGAGTGACGGTTGATCCGCAGAGCCGGAATTTATTCACCATCCGTTACGTCGGGCACAACCCGCGCCGCGCCTATAATATTATCGAAGGTCTGGTCAATATTTATGTCGAACGGGCATCGACGCATAATCAGGGCGATATCGATAATGCTGGTAAATTTCTGCAATCCCAAATCACCTATTTCCATGATCAACTCAAAGCGCTCGAAGCGCGCCGCGCGGCCTTTCAGGCCAAATATTTGGAGTTGCTGCCCGCTGTGAACGGCGTTTCTGCGGTCCAGGCCTCGAATGTTCGGGTGCGGAAACTTGAGACCGAGTTGCAGGATGTCATGGCGGAGAAGATGCTGCTGAAGGCGGAGTTGGCAAAAACGAAGCCGCTGCTTTCGGGTTATGCTGGCGGGGGAGGGGGCAGCCCCGCTCTCGCCGCAGCGCAAGAGCGCCTGGCACAATTGCGCGAGCAATATACCAGTAATTATCCAGGTGTGCAGGCGGCACAACGGCAGGTGCAATCGCTCGAGCGCGCTTCCAGCGGTGGCAGCGGTGCATCCTATTCCCTGCCGGTCGCCAATCCGGTTTATGAGGCTTTGCATCTGAAACTTTTGCAATCCGAGACCGCCATTTTGACATTGACGCGCGAACAGCAACGCGCGCGCGCAGACAATCTCAAATTAACAAAACTGGCGCGTTCACAACCGGGTATCGAAGCACGTTTTATCAATCTCAACCGTAATTACGCAGTGCTGCAAAAAGAATATCAGAGTCTCATCAGTCGGCGTGAAGCCATGCGCATTGGGGCCGCCGCGAATATCGACGCTAATCAAGTCCAATTGCAGGTCATTAATCCACCCCTGCAACCCAAAATCCCGATCGGCCCGAACCGTCGTCTGCTGCTCATTGTTGTGCTGATCATCGGTATCGCCGCAGGACTAGGCGTTGCGACGATCCTCGGCGAACTTGAAGGTCGGGTGCAATCGGAAGCGGATCTGCGCTCCTTCGGCTTGCCCGTCATTGGCCATATTTCTGATGTCGCCTCGACAACGCGCACCTCGGCCCCCGTCATGCGCGTCGGCATAAGCGGGGCATTGTTGTTGGGCCTGTTCGGCGCACTTTTCATCGCAACTTCAATGAATGGTATCCTCAGATGACTTTGGATCAACGCGCCGCGAGCAGCAGTCCACGCCTGATCGAGCGCCTTAGTGCCGGGCTAGACGCCGAAGGGATGCCGGTATTGCTCATCGCCAACCCGGCCAAAATTCCTGCATCGCACGCCGGACATGCGACAACACGAGGCTCAGATCCGGACAGCCAACCCAGCGCGCCGATGATAACACGCGTCTCGGTCCTGTCGCACGGATTATTGGAGGAAACCGGCATGGTCGCCTTACGCCGTCGCAGCCATGTGAGTGAAGAATTTCGCATAGCTCGCCATCATGTTCTCGAAATGCTGAAGCGACCGCCGAGCGATGACTCATCACGCCACCAAAATATTGTGTTGGTCACCAGCGCGTGTCGGGGCGAAGGTAAAAGTTTTGCGGCGCTCAATCTTGCCGGACTACTGGCCGAAGGCGGTAATCGCGACGTGGTGTTGATCGATGCCGATATTGGTCATGGCTCACTGACCGCGCGATTTAACCTCGCGAGTGCTCCAGGGTTGCTTGAATTTGGCCAACCCTACGGTCACTCGTCTAGCCCGTCATCGGCACCCTCAACCCGGCAGTCGGCCCGCACAATTCCGGTCGGCACCGATATCGAGCGGCTGATTTTTATTCCCGTTGGCGGTTCCGATAATATCGATGATCGAAGTCGTTGTGCAGCTGAGCGCTCGGTTTGTCAGCAGGTTTCACAAATCGCAACGAGTTTTGATGACGCGATTATTGTTGTTGATGCACCTGCTTGCCTTGCCGCAAGTGACCCGACGGAACTCTCGGTTATCGCCGGGCAGGTTGTGCTCGTGGTCGAGGCCGGTCAGACTAGGCATGTCGACATCGAACAGGCGCTCGATTTACTCGATTCCTGCCCACAGCTCAGTTTGTTGCTTAATCGCGCGCCCCGGCGTCGACGCGGCGATTTTTTCGCCAAAGGCTAGTGGATGACCGAGGCATCAAACTCCACCGCGCGCACGCTCGGGGTGATTATGCTTTGCGCCCCGGTCCTGAGCGCTGTCGGCGGACGTGCCCTCGCGCAAGCAACCAATAACTCGAGTTTTAGCGGGCCGGCCCTGTCGCTTAATTTGCCGCAATCGGCACTATCCGGAGCCGCGCCGTTCGGCAGCGCGGTC